>JAFUZB010000199.1 GCA_017476845.1 Clostridia bacterium | reverse complement strand
GGACGATCAGTAACGCGATGAAAGGCGGAGCACATGCTCCGCCTTTCATCGTTCTGTCATATTCCCGCCTCATGATACCGACTGAGGAACTGTCTGGTTCTCGCCTGTGTCGGCGAATTGAAAACCTGCGCTGGATCACCCTGCTCGCAGATCACTCCATCGTCCATGAAAATGACATGATCTGCGACATCACGTGCAAAACTCATCTCGTGTGTCACGATAATCATTGTCGTATGCCTGGATGCCAGGTCACGGATAACGCGCAGCACTTCTCCAGTAAGCTCCGGGTCCAGAGCAGATGTAGGCTCATCAAAGCAAAGGATATCCGGATGCAGGGCAAGCGCACGGGCAATCGCAACCCGCTGGCACTGGCCGCCAGACAACTGATAAGGATAGTTCGCCATTCGATCGGATAACCCCATCTGCGAAAGCAGTTCGCTGGCGTGTGCTTCAATCTTCTGGTGAATAGCTTTCCGGTTGGCCTTATACTCCGGCTGTTCTTTTGCCAGAAGTTCCTCTGCCAGCATGACGTTCTCAAGGGCGGTGTACTGCGGGAAAAGGTTAAACGACTGAAAGACGAGACCAAAGTGTAAGCGCCTTTTCCGTATCTCCTTATCCGTCTTTCTTCCCGTTTCTCCCGCATCAAAGATCACTTCATTATTGACACGTATTCTTCCTTCATCGGGACGTTCCAGGAAATTCAAGCACCGAAGAAGTGTCGTTTTTCCGCTGCCAGATGATCCGATCAGGGACAGTGTCTGTCCCTGTTTCATGGAGAAGCTGATGTCACGAAGAATCTGCGAGCTGCCAAATGTCTTCGAGATATGCTCGACTTCAAGAATTGCCATACTCCGATCCTCCTATCTGAAGTAATTGAGTTTCTTTTCCAGCTGTCCGAATCCGATGGTGAGAATGCCATTGCATAGCAGATAATAAACAGCGGTAAAGAACAGGGGCCAGATCGCGCCTGAAATGCCCTGACTGCCCTTCATGAAAGCCTGACCTGCCCAGATGATTTCCTGCAGTGCAATGATTCTGGAAAGCGATGTATCCTTTACCAGCGTAATGATCTCATTGGACATGGGAGGCACGATCGCCTTGATCATCTGAAGAAGTTTCACCTTGACAAAAATCTGACGCTTTGTCATGCCAAGCACCAGACCGGCTTCCTCCTGCCCTACAGGAATCGCCTGGATTCCTCCGCGATAGATTTCAGAGAAATAGCAAGCATAATTGATGATAAACGCAACTGCCGCAGCACTGAATCGACCGGATTCACCGCCTCCCCAGATCGGTGTGTGCCATACCAATCCAGGGAAATAGTAGATGATCAGCAGCTGAATCATAAGCGGCGAACCGCGAATAATCCACACAAAGGTGCGAACGAGCATCTGCAAGGGGCGAATCTTGGACAGCGAACCTAGACATACCAGCAGGCCAAGCGGAATCGCGCCCAAGAGGGTGACAAAGAAAAGCTTCAATGTCTGTACAAAACCTACATTGAGCGCGGGAATAACAATCGGTAGCTGGGAAATGATCAGATCCATACTGATAACCTGCCTTGCATGAAATAAGACTGAAGTGAAGGGCAGAGACATGCCGTCCCTGCCCTCTTTGGTCCATTCACCGGCTTACTGTGCAATAATAGCAGCCTGTACGCCATACTTTTCGGCGATCTCAAGCAGACTTCCGTCTTCATAGGCAGTCTTCAGGAAGGCATTGAGTGTCTCCGCCAGATCAGAGCCCTTGCGGAAGCCCACCCCGTATTCCTCACTGTTCAGTGCAAAGGTATAGGTCAGGTTTTCATATCCCGTGCCCTCGCCTACCATGGCAGCAGCCATCAGCGCATCAATGACGGCAGCATCAGAGGTTCCGGCTGCCACTTCCATCAGTGTTGCCGCCTGATTGGACACGGCCACGGCATTGTAGCCAAGATTGTTGACCTCAGCTTCACCGGCGCTTCCGGCTTCCACAGCGAAGTTCAACGCGGACATGCTCTCCACATCGGCATAATCAGCAGCCTTGTCCTTGGGAAGCACGATCACCTGCGCATTGTTCGCATAGGCGTTGGAGCATTCCATGCTGGAGAGCACTTCATCGGTCAGTGTCATGCCATTCCAGACACAGTCAATGGTTTTTCCATTCAATTCCAGGATCTTGTTATCCCAATCGATCTCGGTGAATTCGATTTCTACGCCCAAGCTTTCGGCAAAAGCTCTTGCCACATCGGCATCAAAGCCGATCCATTCACCATTCTCATCCTTGTAATCCATGGGTTCAAAATCTGTGATACCGACAACCAGCTTTCCCTTTGCCTGGATGTATTCCAAGTCAGTCTCAGCCAGTGCGAAAACCATACTGATCATCAGACAAAGAGCCAGAACAATTGCAAATATTTTTTTCATAGGTATACTACCTCCCTCAATCATACCGCCGCTATATGCGCGGCTTGCACACTATAGCGCTTTAGCACGCTAAAGTCAATAGGTTTTTATCAGGAGCCCGATAGAATCATGTCGGGCTCCTGTAGTTTCCGTGATTTACAGTGATTTTCCTGCCATTCTGTACGCTTCATCATAGAACCGATTCTGGCAGTTATACGCCGTGTCCGTCCCCGGCATACGGCGTATGTATTTTCCGTCCGGTTGCTGATCTCTTGCGCTTTCGTTGTCATTCCACATGGTATCCAGAATATCTGCAAGACGCTGCTTCACTGCGTCTACTTCAATGGGCGTAGCAACCTCCACACGCCTTACTGTGTTGCGCGTCATCCAGTCTGCACTGGCAATGTAATACCGTGCTCTATCTCCTGTTCCAAAGGCATAGATGCGGCTGTGCTCCAGGAAGCGTCCGACAACGGACATGATACGTATATTCTCCGTGTATCCCGGCACGCCGGCCCGCAGGCAGCAAATACCGCGGATGATCATATCAATCTTCACGCCGGCCTGGCTGGCTTCAATCAGTTTATCCATGAGCACACGGTCCGAAAGACTGTTGATCTTCAGTCGAATCTTTCCTTCACCGCCATTTTTTGCCACCAGGATTTCTCCATCAATCAGGTCGATGAGTCTGTTCTGAAGACAATGCGGGGCCACGAGGAGCGTCTGCATATGATCTACGGTTTCTCCCCGGAGCAGTGCCTGGAATACGGCGTAGGCATCCTTTCCGATCTCCTGGTTCGCGGTGAGAAGCGACAGGTCTGTATAGAGCCTGCTTGTCTTCTCGTTATAGTTTCCTGTTCCGATCTGTGTGATGAAGCTTGTGCCGGATTCCGTTTTCCGTGTGATCAGGCACAGCTTGGAATGGACCTTCAGATGCTCAATACCATAGATCACATGACAGCCTGCCTGCTCAAGGCGCCGACTCCATCCGATATTATTCTCCTCGTCGAACCTTGCCTTGAGCTCGACGAGCACGTCCACCTGCTTCCCGTTCTCTGCAGCCTCTACAAGGGCTTCTACCACTTTGCTGTCCCTTGCCAAACGGTATAATGTCATCCGAATCGAGACAACCGTTGGATCGACAGCTGCTTCAGAAAGCATGCGCAGGAAAGGCCGTATACTTTGATAGGGATAGTGAAGCAGCACGTCATGCTCCTCTACCTGGTCCATCACCGGCCGTGTGGGACTCAGGTCCGGTGATTCCTGGGGATGACGAGGTGCATAGAACAGCTCCGCATGTGTCCGAAGATCATCCCGGATCTCAGAGAAAAACGAAACATCTAGCGGTGTATCATACTCGTAGACACGATCAACATCCAGCTGCAGCTGATCACACAGCCTCGCAACGATACCTGCATCAATCTGGCGGGAGAGCTCCATGCGTACCGGACACAGCCTGCGCCGACGTTTGATCACCTCTACCATATGATCCCGATAATTGAGATCCTCATCATAGATACTGTCCGCATCGATATCTGCGTTGCGGGTGATGCGGGCCAGTGTCTTTCCTACAATACGGTAGTTGGGAAACAGATCCGGAAGGTAATGCAGTATCAACTCTTCCGCGAGCATATAGCAGCCCTTGCGTTCCGGTACTTCAATGAGCCTTGGGAACGTGGACGCATTGCATGGAACAATACCAATGCGCTCCTTTTCCTTTCCGGTCTTGGTCGTCAGCACCGCAACGGCGTAGATTTCCTTGTTGTTGAGAAACGGGAAGGATTGCTTTTTTCCGATCGTAAAGGTGGAAAGCACCGGAAGAAAGTTGGAGCGGAACAGCTGTCCCAGGTATTGTTCGCTATCCTTGGAAATCGAGTGAAAATCCACCAGGGTAATTCCCTGTTCACGAAGGGACTCCATGAGCCCGAGATACGCCTTATCCCTTCTGCGGCACAACTCTCGAATACGCAGTGTACAGGCGTCAATCTGCTCGGCGCTGGTCATGTTGGTCTTATTATCTCTCGCTTCATGGTCCAGCAGCATCTGGTCATGCAGTGAACCGATACGAACCATGAAGAATTCATCCAGGTTGGACTGAAAGATGGAGAGAAACGAAAGCCGCTCACAAAGAGGGACTCTGGCATCCTCCGCTTCTTCCAGCACACGTTCATTGAACCGTAGCCAAGATAGTTCTCTGTTTTCAAAGCATGTATCTGACATTCTTCTTCCTCCCCGCTAATTGAGCGCTGCCTGTTGCACCTTCGCAGCATATCTTACCATCGCTTCCCGTTCAATACAGGCCTTCTCCGCAGCGTACGCCGGATTGCTCCGCACATTCTTCATACATTGAACTGCTTCATCCAGTAGTCGGATATCTCCATCCATAAGTATACCACCGATATCCTGTCCACTTTGCCGTGTTCCCATAAGCTCACCCGGTCCGCGTAGTTCCAGGTCCTTCTGTGCAACGAGAAATCCATCATTGGTCTGCGTGAGAATCTGCAGTTTCGCCGATTCCTTTGCCAGAAGAAAGCACCAGCTTGTCTGGCTCCCTCGGCCCACTCGACCGCGAAGCTGATGGAGCTGACTGAGTCCGAAACGCTCTGCATTCTCGATGATCATGACAGTGGCATTGGGGACATTGACACCTACCTCAATGACTGTCGTGGATACAAGCACACTGATCTCCCCTCTGGAGAATCCATCCAGTACTGCCTGCTTCTCTTCGGCCTTCTGGTTTCCGTAAGTGAGCGCAACAGAAAGTCCCTTCAGATCATTCGCTGCAAGGTCTGCATACATCGTCTGTGCGGATCGAACATCCTCCATGACCTCGGAGTCCTCTACAAGCGGGCAGACAACATAGGCCTGTCTTCCTGCAGCAATCTCATTGCGGAGAAATCCGTACATGTCACTGCGTTTCGATTCTGGTACAATCCGTGTCCGCACGGGCGTACGTCCCGGGGGAAGTTCATCGACTATGCTGACATCCAGATCCCCGTACAGAATCAACGCAAGACTTCTGGGAATCGGGGTTGCACTCATGACAAGTACATGCGGCATCGTTCCTTCCGCATCGCCTTTTTCCTGCAAAAGTGAACGCTGCCTAACCCCAAAGCGATGCTGCTCATCGGTAATCACCAGTCCGAGATGTTGATAGGTGACATTTTCTGAAATCAAGGCGTGCGTACCGATGATCACACGCCACTCACCACTCGCAATGGCCTGGTGTGCCTTTTTCTTCTCGGAAGCCTTCATAGAACCGATCAGTAGTCCTACGCCAGCCTCTTCACCTAGCATCTGCTTTGCGGAAACATAGTGCTGCTGTGCCAGGATCTCAGTCGGGGCCATCATGGCTGCCTGATAACCGGCAGAGAGACAGATCTTGATACTTCCAAATGCGATCGCCGTTTTACCGCAACCCACATCTCCCTGCACGAGGCGACTCATCGCATGCGGTCCCTTCAGGTCCTCCGCAATCTCCTGCAAAACCCGTCTCTGTGCGTTTGTCGGCGGAAAAGGCAACCCCTTCCAAAACTCCTCAATACACGCTGCTTCATAGCTGAATCGGGGTCCCTCGGGTTTGCGATCCTTCAGCATACCGATCGCTGCCTGGTACATCAGCATCTGTTCAAAAGCAAATCTTCGCCGTGCCAAACGAAGCGTATCCATGTCTTCCGGTTGATGCGCCTGCCGGAGTGCTTCTACAAGTGGCAAAAGCGCATGCTCTGTGCGAATACGTTCCGGCAGAGTTTCCGCAATCTCGTCGTTTGCTGCTTCCAGAGCCGCTTCAATAAATCCCCGCAGCGTTTTTCCCGGAATCCCTTTGATCTCCTTATAACGCGGTCGAATGGAGGGCTCCGATATGCATTCCGGATTCTGCATGACAAGCCGTCCCCGCTTTTCTGCCACGCGCCCATAGAGAAGCAGACTTTTTCCTGCTGTCACCTGCTGCGCCATCCACGGCTGATTGTACCAGATGACAGGAAGAATTCCTGTGGCATCCTTCACTGAAGCCGTGACGCGCACCATACCGTTAAACCGATTCAGCACAGGCTTTGCGGTCACTGTGCCGGTGATCACCTGATTCCCGATGACAGCATCCGCAATCGCTGTGACCACAGTCATGTTCTCATAATCCACGGGAAGATAGAATAAAAGATCGCGCAATGAGACAATGCCCATTGCGCGCAATGAAGTCAGTCTGGTATTGCCCAGGCCACGAATGGATGAGAGCTCCATTTCTTTACTCCACAGAAATCAGGTAATAATAGAGTGGCTGGCCGCCGCTATGGCATTCCACATCACAGTCCGGATAAACTGCACCCAGATCCTCAGCAAGCTGCTCAGCGTCCGCCTGCGTGGTATCTGCACCATAGTACACGGTAATCAGTTCTGCATCCTG
>JAFUZB010000198.1 GCA_017476845.1 Clostridia bacterium | reverse complement strand
CTTGGGCGGAGAGCTGTTCCAAGGCTGCGAAAATCTCTCCTCCGTGCATCTTCCCCTCTCCTGGGAGGAGGCCGGAAGCAGTATCTTCAATGGATGCAAAAAGCTGAACGAAGTGACCGTACCCGAAGGCATCCTTGTCCTTCCTGCCTCGGCCTTTGAGAATGCAGACTACCTCAAGACCGTGCACCTGCCCTCCACCCTCATCAAGATTAATTCTTATGCTTTCCAGGGTTGTATCCGGCTAGACAGCCCCGCACTCCCAGATAGCCTTACAGAAATCGGGTACCGGGCCTTCAAAAACTGCGACTCCTTCAAGCAGATCGTCATTCCGAACACTGTGACCACCATCGGCGGTGAGGCCTTCCAGGCATGCGATCAGCTCTCGCAAGTGTCACTCCCCGTACAATGGACCAAAGCCGGAAGCAGCATCTTTGCCTCCTGTCCCGAACTGAGAAAGCTCACCGTACCCAACGGCATCACCGCGCTTCCGGATTCTGCCTTTGAAAACGCCAATGAAGTGCGTATGGTCCTCCTTCCGGAGAGCCTGGTTAAGGTTGGTTCGTATGCCTTCCAGGGCTGCAGCAAGCTTCGCTACGTTGTCTTGCCGGAGAAGACCGTTTCTGTTGGATACCGTGCTTTCAGGAACGCGCCTCTTCTGGAATCCCTCACCTTACGCAGTGATACCGTTACTTTTGGAGGCGAGGCCTTCGAGGGATTCGGCGATCTCACCATCTATGGCTGGGCCAACTCCAATGTTGCCCTCTATGCTATAGAGAACGGCATTCCGTTCGTGCCCTTCGACGAACTGGCTGCGGATTATCGCGGGTATGCCTTGGATATGTCCGTATCCGGCATCACATCAGAGAAAAACGTTGCCCAGATTGGCGAGCCCATTCCTGTCACGCTCTCCTACACCGTCAAGTCCGATGTTTTCTCCACCCTCAAGTCCATGAAGCTTACCATCGCCATCAGCAACAACCTTACGCTGAAGGAGGATTCGCTGCTGCTCGGCGGCACTGTCCCCTCCGGCTACAGCTATGCGGGAAATCTGCTGACCATCCCTGTTTCAAGCAAAAGCGGTACCCTCACCTTCCAAGTTGTCCCTGAGAAAGGCACATCCATTGCGATCTTTGCTCAGCTCGCCTACAGCACAGATGTTGTGCAGAAGGTGGACATTCTCGGCGGTGTCTATCTGGACATGGAGCCCAGCGAAGTCGGCTACGCGATCCGTTATCTTGGAAACGATGACGCTTCCGCTGCTTTCCGCATCACCAACAACCAAGACACTGACATACAGCTTGTCATTGTGACAGCTGCCTACACCTCTCAAGGCGCAATGACAGCGGTCCGTACAGATCGCGTAAGGCTGACCCCCTACGCTTCCGTGCAGACCAAAGTCCCATGCAGTGAATCTGCCGCATACTGCAAGATCCTGCTTCTGGATCCTGTGGCCTTTGCGCCGCAGCGCACGCAGTACAGCCTGGCTATCAACTGATTTTCCTGGCCGGTACATACGTTGTACCGGCCCTTTCTCTATTTGCCTTTTGCCTTTCCCTTGCAGTATAATCCGCGTGAGATTCGGACACGCAAAAGACGTTGTCCGTTGTTTATGCTAAGTATCTTTTTCTCTGGGAGGACATTGCCATGCCAAAAGTACGATCCTGCTTTGCCTGCACTGCCTGTGGATATGAAAGTCCCAAGTGGGCCGGCAGATGTCCTTCCTGCGGTGCCTGGAATACCATGGAGGAAACGCTCGCTGCGGCCGCACCCGACAAGAGTGTTCAAAAGACCATCAAACAGCGTCCCGGAAACGGCAGTGCCGTGATGAAGCTCAATGATATCCCCGAGGATACCACTATCCGCACCTCCACCGGCATATCCGAGTTGGACCGTGTTCTGGGTGGTGGCATCGTCGAAGGCGGTCTGATGCTCCTGGGCGGTGACCCCGGCATAGGAAAGTCCACATTGCTCATCCAGGTGTGTGCCAATCTGTGCAAAACTGGCTTGAAGGTCCTCTATGTCAGCGGAGAAGAATCCGCGCGTCAGATTAAGCTCCGCGCCAACCGTCTGGGTATCCACGAGGACAATCTCTACGTGCTCGCGGAGAATGCACTGGACAATGTGGAAACCCGCATGCAGGAGGTACAGCCCCACGTCATGGTTGTGGACTCCATCCAGACCATGTACAGGCCCGAGATGGCTTCCGCCCCGGGATCTGTAAGTCAGATCCGCGAATGCACTTCCCTACTCATGCGCATGGCCAAGGAAACCGGAACCTCCATCTTTCTCGTGGGCCATGTCACCAAGGAAGGGGCCATCGCAGGCCCGCGCATGCTCGAGCACATGGTTGATGTCGTTCTCTACTTCGAAGGCGACCATCAGCAGCAGTACCGCCTCCTTCGCGCTGTCAAAAACCGCTTTGGCTCTGTCAATGAGCTCGGGGTTTTCCAGATGACCGGAGAGGGCATGCAGGTTGTTCCCAATCCCAGCGAACAGCTGCTCTCCCACCGCGCCAAGGGAGCCAGCGGCTCCGTGGTCTTTTGCGGACTGGAGGGCTCGCGTCCGATCCTGTGCGATGTCCAGGCCCTCGCAGCCCAGAGCTATTTCGGCACGCCAAGGCGCACGGTCAACGGCGCCGAGATGGGCCGTGTCTCCCTGCTTCTTGCCGTACTGGAAAAGCGGTGTGGACAGAAAACCTATAACCAGGATATCTATATCAATGTCGCCGGCGGTCTGGAGCTTTCCGAGCCCGCGGCCGATCTTGCGCTGTGCGCCGCTGTCGTCTCTTCCCTCAAGGATGCGAGCCTTGGCAGCGAAACCGCTGTCATGGGCGAGGTTGGACTGGCCGGGGAGGTACGTGCCATTCCCCAGTGTGAACGCCGTGTCTCGGAATGTCAGCGGCTCGGCTTTACCACCCTGGTGCTTCCCAAGGAAAACCTGAAGCGCATGAAGGTGCCCGAAGGTATGAAACTCATCGGGGTCGACACCGTCATGCAGGCGCTCTCTGTTCTCTTCTAAGCCCTCTATCCACCTTATACTGTCTGGAGGCCTTTCCTTGACTTCACAATTCATTAAACGTCTCTTGCGCTTCCTGATCATTCTTTCGTGTACCGGTGTCGGGATCGCCATCTGTGCAGGCAGTATCGAATGGTATCGGCTCGGGTCTCCCGGGATCACCATTCCCATGGTCACCCTGCTTGTTGCCTATATCTGTCTAGGCCTTCTCTTCGCCCTCATCGGCCTTGCCATCTCCAACCGCCTGGCCGACATCCTTATGGAGCGCGGGAATACCCTCATGCAGAAGTTTGTGACGCTGCCCTTCCCGCAGCTCATGAGCGCCGTGCTCTGCATGATCCTGGGGCTTCTGGTTGCAGCCCTCCTCACCAATGTTGTCCGCTTCATGGGCGCTTCCATCTTCACGACGGCTTTCTCTGCGATCCTCTATGTGTGTCTGGGTGCCTTCGGCTACACCATAGGCTATGTTCGGTCCAAGGATTTCCAAGCCTACCTGAGCTCCTTTCTCCATACCCCGCAGCGAACCTTCCACAGAAAAACACACCGCGCCGCCCGCAAGGGAGCACAGCGCGGTGTGCCGGATAAGCTATTGGATGCCTCTGCGCTCATCGACGGAAGAATCGTGGATCTCATTCGCATCGGCTTTATTGAGGGGGATATCATCATTCCCCAGTTCATCATTGAGGAACTGCACCACATCGCAGACAGCCAGGATCCCTCCAAAAAGGCCCGCGGGCAGCGGGGGCTGGATACCATCGCCGCCCTGCAAAAGCAGTCCGGAACACGCATCCGGACAATGCAGGAAAACAGCGAGGATACTCTGGAAACAGATGTGCGGTTGCTACGCCTCTCCCGGGATATCGGAGGGGTGGTCATCACCGGGGACAGTAACCTGGCCAAGGTCGCTTCCGTCTCCTCCCTCCCTGTCCTGAACCTGCACGAGCTCGCAGGGATTCTCCGGCCAGTCGTACTGCCCGGGCAGACACTGACGGCGCTCATCGTCAAGGAGGGCAGAGAGGCTGGACAGGGCATCGCCTATATGGAAGACGGCACCATGATTGTCGTCGAAAACGGGCGGTCACATGTGGGCGAGACCATGGAATTGACCGTCACCTCATCCCTTCAAACCAATGCCGGAAGAATGGTGTTTGCCAAGGCCGGCTGATTTCCCCAGCAAGCAAACGGGACTGCCCTCTTTGGGCAGTCCCGTTTGCTTATGAATCGTATCCCAGTGTCCGCAGGTCATCCAGGCGGTTGCGCCAGTCCTCTCTGACCTTCACCCACAGCTTCAGATTGACATGGGTATCCAGGAGTTTCTCGATATCCTCTCGTGCCTCTGACCCTATGGTCTGCAACATGCTTCCGTGCTTTCCGATAATAATTCCCTTGTGTGCATCTCGCTCGCAGTAGATCGTGGCATGGATCTCGGTGAAATCCTCGCTCTCCTTGCTGATCCCCAGGATTTCCACCCCGATTCCGTGGGGCACTTCATCACGCAGATGCAGAAGCGCCTTCTCCCGGATGAGCTCCGCAATAATGAGGCGCTCTGGCTGATCGGTCATCATATCGTCCGGAAAATACTTCGGTCCCTCGGGCAGAGAGGAAACAATCGTTGTCTTGAGTTCCTCCAATCCGTCACCGGTCTTGGCCGATACCGGGAGCACCGCTTGAAAAGGCAGTGCAGCAAAGGACTGGATGATGGCAAGCAGCTTCTCCTTTTCGATCAGGTCGATCTTGTTGAGGACCAGGATCGAGGGCACCTTCTTCTTGGCCATCTCCTCTGCGATCTCCCGGTCATGCTTTCCGATCTGCGTACAGTCGACCATCACCAGGATACAGTCCATGCCATCCATGGCATCTCTGACCGACTGCATCATGTAATTGCCCAGACGGTTGCGCGGGTTATGGATACCGGGCGTATCCAGGAAGACCAGCTGCCAGTCTTCCCCGGTCACAACCCCCATGATCCTGTTTCTTGTCGTCTGCGGTTTGCTGGAGACGATCGCAATCTTCTCCCCCACCATGCTGTTGAGCAGGGTGGACTTGCCCACATTCGGACGACCGACAATAGTCACAAAACCAGAATGAAAATTTGCCATGTTTGCCTCTCTTATGCTTCTTCAGTCCCTGCTCTCCAGGCCGATCCGTCCCAGGATTTCCTCTTCGCGTCTGCGCATCCTGACCCTGTCCGCTTCCTCGATATGATCATAGCCCATGAGATGACACAGGCCGTGCACGGTGAGGAAGGCGAACTCCCGCTCCGGGGAATGTCCGTAGGCCTCAGCCTGCGCGAGCGCATGCGGCACCGAGATAATCAGATCTCCGAGCATGCAGGCATCATATTCATCGTCATACGCCTCCGCCAGTCGCCTGTCGCAGGTACCCGCGGTCCGGCCTGACGGATAATTGATGAGAGGAAAGGACAGGACATCGGTAGAACGGTCCAGCTGCCGATAGGTTCTGTTATACTCCGCGATCGTATCGTCATCGCAAAGAAGAATATGCACCGCGCATCGGCGTCCAATTCCCTCTACCTCGACCGCCGCATCCGCCGCCTGCTGCATGAGGGAAAGAAAGCCCTCCGGAACCTCGGTATCCTTCTCCAGTTCAATAATCATTCCCTGGCATTCCTTTCCGCATACGTACTCTCCGCCTTGTCACTGAGATCGCCCTGCACAGGCTCCTCGCTCTCGGCGTCCTTGACTTCTTTGACTCGCTTGGGAATGCTTGCCTTCGGATATTCGATACGCTCATGGAAGACACCGTTGTGGACCGTGAAGTAGGCTTCGCAGATCTCGTCAAGATTCTTCATGGTCAGCGGTGAATTATTCAGCTGTCCATCATCGATCTTGCCGCGAACGAGCTTCTGAATGAAGTTCATGACTTCCTGTGGCGAAGGATCCTTCATGGAGCGCACCGCCGCCTCCACGGTATCCGCTAGCATCACAATGGCTGCCTCGCGGGTCGTCGGACGCGTACCGTCATAGCGGAAATCGGAAATGTCCACTTCCCTGTCCCCGGCCTGCTCGCAGGCACGATGGTAGAAGAACATGACGGGCGTGTCCCCGTGATGCTGGATGATAATGTCCTGGATTTCCGGCGGCAGGCGATATTTCTGCGCAAGCTGCAGTCCATCCCGTGTATGCGTTGTCACGATGGCAGCGGAAACATAGGGATCGGTCTGATCCAGGGGATTGATCCCCTGCTGATTTTCCTTAAAATACGCTGGCCGCTTGAGCTTGCCGACATCGTGGAAGTACGCGCCGGTTCTGGCAAGCAGGGCATTAGCCCCGATGCGCTCCGCTGCCGCCTCGGCCAGGTTGGCCACGATGATGGAGTGATGATAGGTACCCGGCGCCTCCAGAAGCAAGCGCCTGAGCAGCGGATGATTGGGGTTGCCCAGCTCCAGGAGCTTGGCCGGTGTAGCGAGATTGTAGATGACCTCAAACACCGGCTGCAGGGCGATGGACAATAGACCGCTGAGCATACCACTTCCGGTGGACCAGAGCATATTGACATACATATCCTCAAGCGCCGTACCCGACATGATGCCCAGCGTGCCCATGAGCAGACCGTTGCCGATACCCACGAGAATACCGCAAATCAGGGGACGGAGTCTGCCGCCCTTCCCGCGCAGGTACAGAGCGGAGATCGTAAGGCCGATGAGATTCATCAACGAAAGCTGCAGCATTTCGCCCATGGTATTGGTGCTGCCGCCGGCTGCGAAGGCGCAGACCATGATGGAGATGCTCACCGCCGCAGGCAGTGCCGCACGCCAGCCAATGAGCGATCCAATCAGGATAGCCCCCAGGGCAATCGGCGCGACATAGACATTGAGCAGCCGGATTGCGAGCAGGCTCAAGCCCATCGTGATCACAATCACAGCCATCTCCACGGAGATAAAGCGCACATCGTGGAGGATCGCGGGCCGGTAGAGCTTGAGCAAAACCACCAGCACAAAGATCGCAAAGAGCAGCAGCACTGCCACACCGATATAGGTCGTGTAATCCCTGGCATCGTCCTCCAGAAGGCCGAGCTGTTTGACCATGGCATACTGCGAGGCCGTGACGACCTCGCCGTCGCGGATAATGTTCTGCCCCTGCTGATAGACGATGCTTTCGACACTCTCCATCGCCTTCTGCCTGGCCTGCTCCGTCGCCTCCTGATCAATGACCAGGTTGGGCGAGATGCAGCTGCGCAGCACGGAGGGTACAATGATCTGCACCAGGGAGAGATCCACACGGTAGCCGACAATCTGCTGAACCGTGGAGATGGCATCACTGACCTTTCCCTCGCGGATACCGGTATTGAGTGCATTCTCCACCGCACGGCTGACCATCTGGACCATGGTGTCAAAGTCCTCGGTCGTCGTCCACATGAGGGTGGTTGTCTGGTAGCGCGTAAGTGTCATGAGTGTGACCAGGTTCTGGGCATAGGTCACTTCCTCATCGGTAAAGTTCGAAGTGATCGCATTGCCTTCGTCATCGGTTGCGGTCATGGCAAGACCGTACTGCTGTACGGTCCGAAGCTCGGCAAAGGTGGCATTCAGGTTTGCCATGACTTCGCCAGCCACGGCCTCATCCAGATGGTAGGTCGGCTCTACCGCTGCGGCAGCCTGCTTGCGCTTTTCCTCTGTTGTGATCTCGTCGACCACATTCTGTGTGGCCGTGATCGATTGCCTGGAGATGGCACCGATGCGCAGACTGTAGCGTCTCGGGGCAGAACCTAGGAACAGGATAGCGCACAGAAAGAGGAAGCCGATGAAAACCACAAGGGTGCAGCGAGCCTGTTGTGTGTGCACCCACGCCGACATCCTCTCGCCTATCCTGTTCGATCTGGGCTTTTTCACCCTTCCGTCACTTCCCTCCTGTGGGCTGCGCGCGCTTCATTCTGGGCTGTCTGTTCCGCCTGATGCGCCGCATAGGCTTCAACGATCTTCTGCACCAGCTCATGCCTGATCACATCGCGTCCGGTCAGCCGGACCACGCCGATCTCCGGAATCCCCTCAAGGACATCCAGGGCCTCCTGCAGACCGCTCCTGCGGCCATAGGGCAGGTCGGTCTGGGTGAGGTCTCCGGTGACGACAACGCGCGAATGAAAGCCAAAGCGCGTCAGGAACATCTTCATCTGCTCGCTGGTGGTATTCTGCGCCTCATCCAGAATGATGAATGCGTCCGAGAGTGTACGTCCGCGCATATAGGCAAGCGGTGCGACTTCCACTGTTCCCCGGTCCAGCATTTTCTGGTAGGCATCCACGCCCATAAAATCGTAGAGCGCGTCATAGAGCGGGCGCAGATACGGATCCACCTTCTGGGTGAGATCTCCCGGGAGGAAGCCCAGCTTCTCCCCTGCCTCCACGGCAGGCCGCGTGAGCACGATCCGCTCAATCTCCCGATTTTTCAGTGCCATCACCGCCATGGCCATGGCAAGATAGGTTTTTCCCGTGCCTGCAGGGCCGACCGCAAAGGTCAAATCAGGGCTCTTGATCGCCTCCACATAGGCCTGCTGGCCGAGTGTCTTTGCGCGGATCTGCTTTCCCCTGTGCGTCACGGCCACCACCGAGCGCAGGATCTCATCGATATCGTCCGTCTTGCCCTCACGGGCCAAAGATACGGCATAGCGGATGCGCGAGGCATCCACTGTCTCCCCCTGGCGGATCATACCAAGCAGCTTTTCAATCACCACCTGGGCCATCTCCGTCTCCAGGTCCTCACCCGCAATGGCAAGCTCCATGCCCCGAAGGGATACCCGTACCTGCAGTTCACGCTCGATGAGCGCGATATTGGCATCATTGAGCCCGAACAGGGACATCCATGCGTCGATGGATTCCTCGCTCATGGCAAGCTTTCTCTGATGCGTCAAGCATCCAGTCCTCCGTTTCCCTTGGTCGAACGGGCCTTTCCCGAACGACTGCTGGTCGAAAAAGCCCGCAATGGGCAGACTTTCCCAAGATGAATTCTAGCAGGTTCACGCCTTTTGTCAATGAAGGCGCCTTTTCCCGGTGCCGCGACGTCCCGAGAAAAACCAAAGCACACCCTGCATAAGCTCTCCTCCGCCTGCAAAAAGGCGGAAGAAACATATGCAGGGTGTGCCTGTCATGACATGACACTGCTGCCTCAGTCCTTGATATCCTCTGCGATGTCGATATTGACACCGGCAAGTGCGATCTTGGCGCCCTCTCTTGCCTCGTCCGAATCCGGATGAGCGAGCAGCCACTTGTTGCGTGCCCACAGCATCTGGTCCATCGGATTGGCGCCGCCCTCGGGGCGGAAATCCGTATTGGTTCCTGCAGGCAGGGCGACGAGCACCTGGAAGCCCTTCTCGGGATCCGTATGGCAGGGCGCATAGTGCAGTGTGGTCGCATAGACTTCCACAAGCACGCCTGCAGGCACGCGGAAAGCCTTGACCACGCTGGTGTCCAGACGGCCGGAAATGATCTCGCTCTGCTTGGCCAGAAGCAGAATGAAGTCTTCAGTGCCCAGATTGAACTCGGAATCGCGGTGGAATTCCAGGCAGTTGAGCTTGGTGTTATGGCCGTTGCAGTAGCCGAACTGGAAGGGCATTCCGCCAAACAGTCCGATACCTACCTCCTCAGCATTCTCCGCCTGATGGATCGCGTCCTCTCTGGGGGTATAGATGACATTTTCCGGAACAGGGGTCTTGCTCAGCGCATCCAGAATCCCGTCCACTTTATAACCCTCAACCACCCGACCATAGGGGCGGAAAGCTTCGTCAGTGACCTGATAAATCAGCATAGTATTCCTCCTCGTCACATTGGTTAACCGAATTATAAGAGTTGTCATCCAGCCTTGTCAATTCCCGTCTGTTCGCGTCGCGTTTGAATCACTTTCAGTTCATCATATATAATCTTATTCTTCATCCATTTTTATTGTTCTCAAGCTTTTAATTCTTATATTTTCGTCTCTTTATGGTTTGCCTACTCAATGCACATGCGGCCGCTCCCATTCGGCGATCTTCTTATTTGCATATTTATTAATTTATTGCCATGTCATTCAGTTTATTTCAATGTAAACCACAGGTTCATTGCCGCGCATTTCTCCTGAACCGATAATTCCCTCATGCACCGTCTTACCCCGGTTGCACAGTGCCATATGCACATAGAAGACATCTCAGGAGGATACCCTATGTCCTACCCTACACCCCTCTCCCAGCTCCCCATAAGCTTTGACACACCCTTTTCCTTCCACTGCACTCTGTGCGGTGCCTGCTGCCAAGGCAGGGAGGATCTTCTTCTCACGCCCTTTGATCTCTCCCATCTCTCCCGCTATCTCCACAAGGACCATGAGCAGATCCTGCAGGACTACTGCATCTGGTATGTCGATGAGACGATTCCGGTACCGCTCGTCGCCCTCAGGATGCGCAGGCATGATAATGCCTGTCCCTTTCTTCTGGGAAGGGCCTGCACGGTCCAGAAGGCCAAGCCCTCGGTTTGCGCGCTGTTCCCGCTGGAATGCGTGGGAATGCAGGGCGGCGCGCTTCGTTTTCTCCCTCCGACCACCCACTGCGGTGCTGCCGCCCCGCTCCATACGATCAGAAGCTACATAAAGAGCGGTCCCCGCCCTGACAGCGAGGACTGTCTGCGCGTATGGCACCTTGCCATACATCAGATCACCCACCGCATGCAGAAGCTGCAAAAGCAGCTCCTTCCAGATCTCTTCAGTCAGCTTCAGGAGTCCTTGTTTGACCTCCTCTATATCGACTATCCCGAAGGATGTGACATGTTCTCTTGCTTTCAGGAAAATCTCCGGGAGATCAGCGATCTTCTTGATCTCATGGAGGAGCCGCGTGAACTTTTTCCCCTCTTCGCTCGCGCCCAGAGCGGATTTTCAGATTGACGCTCCATGGCACTTTTGCTAGAATGCTTGCAGGAACCAGTATCCCATATTCATGCATTGCGGCTTTTTTGTCGCGGAAAGGATTTACTATGAAGCGTTTTCTGGCTCTGTTCCTCATGGTCACGCTCCTTGCCTCCTGCATGGTTTTTGCACAGGCAGACGACAAGACCAGCCTCACGGTGTGGATTCCCCAGTACCAGTTCTCCAAGGATGAGAATGCCATCTCCGACATCGATTTCTGGAATGGCATCCTGGCAGACTTTGCCGAAGAGAACAACGTGGATGTCCATGTGGAGATCCTGCCCTGGTCCGATTACAACACCACCATCTACACCGGCCTGCTCAACAACGACGGTCCCGATGTGGTCTATGTAACCGACAACTATGACCTGGTCAAGAACAATCTGCTCCTGGGTCTGGACAGCTATCTGACCGACGAGGAGAAGGACAACTACCTCCTGTGGGACATCGGTCCCGTGAACGCCGAAGGCGAACATGTCATCGTCCCCATGGATGACGGCATCGCTCCCGGCTACTACAACAAGGACATCCTTGCTGAGTCCGGCATCGACGCTTTCCCGGAGACCTGGGAAGACTTCCTGGCCGCTTCCAAGGCCATCCAGGAAAAGACCGGCAAGCAGGCTTTCCTGCAGAACTGGGGCGCCACCTCCGGCACCAGCGCACTCATGCTCGCCTTCTGGCCCTACTATTTCCAGGCCGGCGGCAAGATGCTCGACGAAAACGGCGAGATCTCCATTGACAACGAAGCCGGCCTCGCCGCGCTGAATTTCCTCAAGTCCTTCTATGACGAGGGCATCTTCGACGACACCATCGTGTCCGAGAGTGAATCCATCGACAAGTTTGCCGCCGGCGAACTCGCCTTCGTCGTGGCTGACATGAACAAGGGCAACACCTTCACCAACAACGGCGTGAACTGGGAGTACTTCTTCTCCCTCAAGGGCGCTGCCGGCTACGGTGCCCGCACCGCCACCGACTCCTTCGCCGTCGCTGCCAAGTCCAAGGAGCGCGGAACTGATGCGCTGGCCGTGAAGGCCCTGACCCTTATCACCAGCGGCGCCACCATGGACGCCTTCCACGAGCAGGTGTTCGCCCTGCCCCGCTTCACCAAGGACAGCGTCTATACCAACAATCCCGCTTATGACGCTCTGGTGAGCGCACATACCGATGCGGTCTATGTCGTCTCTGAGTTTGAAGGCAAGGCTTCCTTCGAGGATGCCCTGCAGGCCAACATCCAGATGATGTTCATGGGCGATCTCACTCCCGAGGAAGTCCTCAGCGAGACCATGTCCTACTACGTCGATCAGATCAAGCAGTAAGCTGCAATCATCTCAAGGGCTCCGGCGGTTTCAGCCGCCCGGAGCCCTTTTTAAGGAGGTGTCCCCGTGACGGCCAAGCCCAAGATCCGGCACACCCGGCGCTATCGCACCCAGGCAGCCATCGGCTGCGCCTATATCGCGCCCAGCTTCATTCTCATGATGATCTTCAATGTCATTCCGATCTTCATGTCGCTGTACTTTTCCTTCACCAAATACAATATGGTCGCAGCGCCGGAATGGATCGGACTGGAGAATTATCAGAAGCTTTTCAATAACCGTGTGCTCTCCGACAGCCTTGTCAATACGCTGCGCTATACCCTGATGACCGTTCCCGTGCAGACGGTATTCGCCCTGATACTCGCAGCCTTTATCGCTGAGCATCTCAAAAACGGCTATGGTTCCTTTCTGCGCAGCATCATCTTTATCCCGGTCATCGTCTCCCTGATTGCGAGTGCAACGGTCTGGAATATCATGTATGAGCCCAAGGGCGGCCTGATCAATCAGGTGCTGAATTTTCTGGGGTTCCCCTCCGTCAAGTTTCTCTCCCTGAAGCAGACAGCGCTCCCCTCGGTGGCAGCTGTTGCCGTATGGAAGAACACGGGCTACTACATGGTCATCTATTACGCCGGTGTCATGGGGATCTCCGTGGAAATCCGGGAGGCCGCGATCGTGGACGGCGCCTCCCCCATCCAGCGCTTCTTTCATATTACTTTGCCTATCCTTAAGCCTATTACCTACATGATCATCACCCTGTCCATCATCTCTTCCTTCCAGGTCTTTGATCTGGTCTACAAGATGACAGGCGGCGGCCCGGGCAGGTCCACCTACACAGTCGCCTACATGATCTATGCCTACGCTTTCCAGGATAAGCGCATCGGTTATGCCTGCGCGCTGGCCATCGTGCTGCTCGTGGTGATTCTCCTCATCCACCTCCTGCAGTCACTTTTCTTCAACGACAGGGATGGGAGGGATTCACAGTGAAAAAGCGCGTAAGCTTCGGCGGGGTCATCGGTACCCTCCTCACCACGCTCTTTGCCGCGATGTGCATTACCCCGCTCATCTACATGGTCGCGGTCTCCTTCACCGACTCCGAGTCCCTGTATATCTCCTTAAGCGACCTGCGCTTCAGCTTTGACAACTATGTCTACGCTATCGTCAAGCGCAATTTCGGGCGCGCCCTGTGGAACTCCATTGTGACCGTGGTGGGTTCGTGCCTCTTGGTCGATCTGGTCTCCGCCATGGCCGCCTACGGATTTGAGAAAAAGCCCGTGCCCGGCAAGGAAGCCCTCTTCCAGGGCTATCTCGCCACCATGATGATCCCAGGCCAGGTGATCCTGATTCCCATGTTCGTCATGATCAATTATGCCCATCTGACCAACACCTACGCTGCCCTCATCCTTCCCATGGTCGGTGCCTTTGGTATCTTCCTAATGCGGCAGTTTATGGTGCAGGTCCCCAATGAACTCTTGGAGGCGGCCGAGATCGACGGCTGCGGAGAGATTCGGCGTTTCGTGACGATCGTGCTTCCGCTTGTGCAGCCCGCACTCATCACCCTGACCATCTTCACCTTCAACGCGGCGTGGAACAACTTCCTCTGGCCGCTCATCATCAATACGCGCTCGGACATGCACGTGCTTCCCGTAACCATGGCGACGCTCTCCAGCAATTCCACAACCAACTACGGCATGGTCATGGCAGGCGCCACCCTCACCTTCCTCTTTCCCTTTGTGCTCTACATCTTCCTGCAGCGGCAATTCGTCGAAGGCATTGCCCTTGGCGGCGTGAAAGGATAAGCCATGGCAAAACTGCTTCATGATCTTCTCTCCAGGGATACGCTCACCGTCATCGGGCTCATGAGCGGCACAAGCGCCGACGGTCTGGATGCCGCCCTTTGCACCATCTCTGGTTCCGGAACCTCCATCCGTGTCCGTCAGGAGGCTTTTCTTTCCCTGCCGTACACGGATGCGGAGCATGCGGAGATCCTGCGCCTTGCTTCCGGAGAAAAGGGCGGGAGCCATGACCTGGCCCTGTTTCACTTCTGGCTGGGGCAAAAGAGCGTGCGCGCCTGCAGGCAGCTCTGCGAAAAGGCGGGCATCGCCCCGGATAGCATCGACCTCATCGGAAGTCACGGCCAGACGCTGTGGCATATCCCTGTCCCCGAAGACTATCTCGGTTCTTCTGTCACAGCCACCCTCCAGCTCGGGGAGGCCTCCCTTCTTGCGGAAGTCTTTTCCTGCCCCGTTGTCAGTGATTTCCGGGTGCGTGACATGGCAGCCGGAGGTCAAGGGGCACCGCTGGTGCCCTACACGGAATATCTGCTCTACCGAAGTGAAGAAAAGCATGTCGGACTACAGAATATCGGCGGCATCGGGAACATCACCGTGCTCCCCAAAGGCGCCGCGCTCACCGATGTCTTCGCCTTTGACACGGGCCCCGGCAACATGGTGATGGATAGGCTCACCGAAATCCTCACCGAAGGCAGACTGCGCTACGATGACTCCGGCGCGCTCGCCGCAGCCGGCTGTGTCTCCGAGACACTCCTTCGTGAACTTCTCCTTGATCCTTACTATCTTCTTCCCCCGCCCAAGACAACCGGCCGGGAAAAGTATGACGAGCGCTTTGTGCAAAGCTTTCTTGAGAAAGCCAACCAACTTGCGCTCGCGCCAAGCGATATCCTTGCCACCGCAACGGCGCTCACGGCACGCAGCATCGATCTGGCCGTGCGCGAGCTGTGCCATCCAAGACCCGACATCCTCATTGTCGGGGGCGGTGGCAGCCGCAACCCCACGCTCCTTAGGATGCTCTCGGCGTACCTGCCCATCCCCGTTGTCACCAACGAGAGCCTGGGCTATGATTCCGAAGCCAAGGAGGCCGTTGCCTTCGCTATGCTCGCAAGTGAGTGCATTCATGGCACCTGCAATAATGTTCCCCGTGTCACCGGTGCCTCGCACCCCGTTGTGATGGGAAAGATTTCCCTGTAAAAAGCAGCGTCCCCGTATTCTTGGGGACGCTGCCTTTTTGCCCTCCGTCACAGCACAGCGGCATGTACAATCTCATGGAGGGCTCGCCTAAAGTCGTTGGTAGGGTTGTCATTGGGGTGCGGATAATACAGCCGATTGGTGAAGGCCACCACACCGATATTCCGCCTGCTTGAAAAGTACAGGCTCGTTCCTGTGAATCCGAGATGCCCGCAGCCCTCGGGATAGATCACCGTCGTCTGAAAGCCCAGACCTCGTCCCGGGGATGCAGCCTGTGTCTCCTGGGATCGCATAAAAAGCAGACTTTCGGAGGTCATATAGAGCTGGCACAAACGCATATAGCTCTCGGTTGTCGCAAAAATGCCCGCATGGCCGGCAACGTCTCCGAAATAATAGTGACAGTTCCCGTCATTGGCTGTCCCAATCACCGCGCTCCCGTGCTCCCTGAAGCCATAGAATGTGAGACCGCGCTCGGCGACCATGCCTTCCTCAATCCCATTGTCCATGGAGGAAGGCACCGTGCGCGCGCTGTCCTTTATCTTCGGCCGATACATCATATCCCCGAGTGCATAGGGGTTCACCAACGTTTCCTGAAGGCAATCTTCCAAGGGAAGGTCGGTGACGCGCTCCAATATTTTCCCCAGCAGCATGAAGTTGAGATCGGAATAGACTACGCCCTGTGTGGGTGCCTGGGATGAGAGCGCCTCTCGGAGCACATCCGCAAAGAGCCTGCCTCTATGCACATAGAAGGGATACCATGCAGGAAGGGTGGATGTATGGATGAGCAGCTGAAAGACAGTCACTCCCTTGAGTCGCTGTGAAAGGTACGCATCCTCTGCAAATTCCGAGAAAAAGCTCAGCACCTCATCTTCCAGGCGCAATTTTCCCCTGTCTATGAGCAGCAGGACCTGCGTTGCGGTCGCAATCTTAGTAAGCGACGCAACGTCAAAGAGCGCATCCTCCCCCTGATCGCCCTGCGACACGGTAAGCAGGCTCCTCTCCCTGTCAAACACGCGTACGTTGACCTGCGGGAAATACCCCGCCCGCACATAGCGTTCCGTCAGGTTCTCTATAGCGCCCTGCAGCCTTCCGATATCCGCTATCATCTGACAAACGCCTCCTTCATCCGGAGAATCCGAAGCACCGAGGCGTCCAGACGCTCCTGTGTGATCTCGCCCCGCTCTACCGCTGCGAGCACTGCTTCGAAGGCCTCCGGATAGTCATAGGGCATGAGGAGGATGTCCGCCCCGGCGAGGAAGGCTCGCACACTGGCCTCGCCGGAAGAAAACTGCTCCGTCACTGCGCCCATGGAAAGCGCATCGGTGATAATGACCCCTTCAAAGCCAAGCTCTCCGCGCAGTTTCTCTGTGAGCACAGTGTAGGAGAGCGTGGAGGGCAGTTCTCCTCCCGTCACTTTCGGCGCCGCAATATGGGCAGTCATCACCATCTCGGCCCCTGCCCCGATCCCGGCACGGAACGGAATCATTTCGCAAGCATCCAGCTCCTCCCAGGTTTTCTGCGTTTCCGCATAGCCGGTATGCGTGTCCGTCGCCGTGTCGCCATGGCCCGGAAAGTGCTTAAGGCATCCCGCGATCCCGGCATCATGCAATCCATCCAGATAGCGGATGACAAAAGCGGAAGCCGTCTCAGGCTCGCTCCCAAACGCCCTGTCCCCGATCACCGGGTTGCGCGGATTTGTATTGACATCTGCCACGGGGGCAAAATCGACATCCAGACCGTAGATACGAAGATATTCCCCGATCCGCCGTCCGGCCTCATAGGCCTTTTCGGGATTGCCTGTCTTCCGGATGGTGCCCATCGGCAGGACGCGCGGGACATCAAAGGCCTCATGGTTGCCTAGTCTGGCCACTCGTCCGCCCTCCTCGTCAATGCACAGCACAGGGCGCACGTTTCCCAAGGCATGCATCTCCTCTGTAAAGGCAAGGAGCTGATCGGGGTTCTCGATATTCTTGGCAAAAAGGGCAAACCCGCCGCAGGGATATTGCGCATACCTATCCCGCATGTCCGATGTGACAGAGACTGCGCCATGCCCGTATGTCTCATTGAGTTCCGCCGCGGAAAGCTCCCCGCACAGGGCCTCCGGCCGAATCACAAACAGCTGTCCAACCTTTTCCCTGAGCGTCAACCGTTCAAGTACCGTTTCCACACTCTCATCCTCCTCCATGTCTTCAGCCGCAGCGGCTGCAATGCAGATCATGCCAAGCAGCAAAAGTGCCAAGATGCGTCTCATGCTTTCTCCTTTCTTCCCTCCCGCATCAGGAGAAGAAGCCCCAGGACCAGGAGAAGCGGAAAGATACCGCCCGCCAGAATGCCCGTTTTCAGGTTATCTCCCATCAGTGCGGAGACCTTACCCACAAGCAGGGGCCCCAACGATCCGCCCAGGTCACCGGAGAGTGCCAACAGAGCAAAGAGGGCCGTGCCGCCTCGCGGGAGGGCTCCGGAGGAAATCGAGATGGTACCCGGCCACATGACGCCCACGGAAATGCCGGTGACAGCGCATCCGATGAGCCCCAGCACCGGGCTTGCGGCCAGGGAGGCCAGGGCATAGCATACGGCGCAGAGCACCCCGCACAAAAGCATATAGGGCTTCATCGGGAGCTGCTCGCTCTTTTTTCCGTAGAACACGCGGGAAATGCCCATAAGCACTGCAAAGAGGCAGGGGCCGGCCAGATCCCCGACGGTCTTGGAGACCCCCAGGGCGGACTCGGTGAACGCCGAGGCCCACTGGGCCATGGAGAGCTCGGAGGCTCCCGAGCAGACCATGAGGAGGGCAAGAATCCAGAAAAGCGGTGTCCGAAACAGTTCCCCTATGGACATGCTCCTGCCTTCCTCCACCAGCCGCTCGATGGGGCAGGTCGCGAAATTGAAGATGTTGTAGAGGGGAATCAGCGCCCACAGGCAGGCAAGGATCCGCCATTTCTCCACTCCGAAGAGGACAAAGAAGAGGGTCGACAAAAGGATCGTCCCCACCGCGCCCCAACAATAGAAGGAGTGCAAAAGGCTCATCGTTCCGGCCTTATTCTCAAAGGGGCAGGCCTCCACGATCGGACTGACAAGGACCTCTATGAGTCCGGAGCCCATCGCATAGACAATGACACACACGAGAATGCCCGTAAAGGGCGAGGGCATAAGGTCCGGAAGAATGGCCAGGCCGGCCAGGCCGAGGGCGGAAAACACCTCGGAGGCCACCACGCAGTTACGATAGCCCAGGCGGTCCACAAAGCGTGCGCAGAAAAGATCAATCAAAAGCTGGGTAAAGAAGAACACCGTGGAGATGAGCGCGATCCTCTCCAGGGAAATCCCATACGTGGTATGAAAGGTGAGATAGAGCAGCGGGGAAAAGTTGGCTGCGATGGCCTGCGTGATAAATCCCAGGTAACAGGCCTTGAGGGTACGCCGGTAATTGGGCATAGGGCAGAAGCCTCCATACATATTGAGAGTAGTCTCAAAAACTCTTGAGCCCTTGAAAACACTGGTTTTGAGGGGCTCCAAAAAAACCTAATTTTCTCCGG
>JAFUZB010000197.1 GCA_017476845.1 Clostridia bacterium | reverse complement strand
TTAATATCTACTGATACAACAAAAATAATTACCATTACAACAAAAGAGGCACTTGTAAAATATTACCAACTCATGATAAAAAGAGGAGAGAAGCTCATACTCTATATTTCACAACACTTTTTTCGCGGTTCCTATTGTTTACAACGAAAATGAGGAATGTGGAAGTTGTAGATATTGCACTACAGCTGCACTGTGAGCAGAAAGCTCAAGAAGCTGTTCATGCTCCCAAAGGGGCACAAGGTCGTGACAGCGATCATCTTCGGTCATCCCGCGGTCAAGTATCAGCGGATTGTGCCAAGGAAACCGCTGCAGGCCACGACCCTGTGACACGTCTTCGCACACTCGCAAGGAGGAAATGCATATGGCCTACTCGCTTCGTCCCGGCCCTGACATGATCACAGAGACGATTCGCGTCGGGCGGGTCCCGACCCTCATCGTCCGCCCCAAAAACCCCGTGCCCCATCCACCGGGTGTGCTTTGGATTCACGGCGGTGGATACATGCTTGGCATGAAGGAAATGGTCTACATGGGCCGCGCAGCCGACCTGGTGCGCACCTTCGGGGCCGTGGTAGTCTCTCCCGGATATCGCCTGTCCTGGCAAAAGCCCTATCCCGCTGCGCTGGAGGACTGCTGCGCCGTCCTTGCCTACATGAAGGATCACGCAGAAGAGCTCGGCTTTCGCCGCGACCAGATCATGGTGGGCGGGGAGAGTGCCGGCGGGGGACTGGCCGCTGCGGTTTGCCTCAAGGCGCGAGACGAGGGCCTGGCCCATGTCGCCTTCCAGATGCCCCTGTATCCCATGCTCAGCTGCATGGACACGGAGAGCTCCAAGGACAACCACGGCAAGGTCTGGAACACGAGGAGAAACCATTTCGGATGGCGTCTGTACCTTCGAAGAAAACCGGGGGACGATGTATCGCCCTATGCCTCTCCCTCCCTTGCCACCGATCTTTCAGGTCTTCCGCCTTGCTACACCTTTGTCGGGGACGGCGAACCCTTCTACTGCGAGACCCTGGACTATGTCCGCCGCCTTGAGGAAGCCGGCGTCAGGGCCCAGGCAGATGTCTATCCCACGAATGTCCATGCCTTTGACATGATGCGTCCGAAGGAGGAGATCGCCAAGGCGGCCACCGCAGCTTTCCTGCGCCAGTTCGAATATGCCCTTGGCCATGACTTTGCAGATAATCCATGAGAGACGGAGGTGTCCGCATGACCGAAAAAGCACCCCAGTCCCCCAAAAAGGTGGAGGCCCTTGTCAGCGGCGCTGTGGAATGGCTCAATACCGTACAGCGCAACCGGACCATCGCTGCGATCCTCCTGCTTGTGCAGGGGATGAACTTCATCCTCAATCCCGGCGGTGTGCTCACGGGCATGGTCCGCTCGGTCGCCATGACGGTCGGCATCGCCGCGCTGACCTCCCTCATCGGGTGCCTTGCCGCACGCAATAAGGGCCGCGCAGCCCTCCGCTCAGGACTCGTCTGCGTCCTCCTTCTTGCCCTTTGTGTCTACAGCTACTTCCGTCCTTCCCGGATGGCTTCCTCCCTGCGCTTTGTCATCGCCACCGTCGCCATCGGCCTGGGCGTCAACCATCTCGCGCAGGCCGCGAAGATGACCCGCCTGCAGTCGGCCGTGGAGACCGCCTCCGCCCGCTTTTCGGCCACCGTCAAGCGCAGGAAGGAGAGAAACGCGGGACAGGCGCAGGACGCGATCGAGAAAAGCGTGGAGGACGCTGTGCAGACCCATGTGCTCAAGCGCCTGGACCCTGCGCTCAAGCTTTCGCAGCGCTATTCCGCCTCCCGCATCCTGACGATCGTCATCAGCGCGGTCATGATCGCCATGGGCATCCTGCTCTTCCTTTACCCCTTCCAGACCGACACCCTCATGATGACCCTCAGCGGCGTCACCATGGTGCTCGGCGCACTCTCGGAGATCGTACAGGGCCATCTCCTGCGCATCAGTTCCCTGCGCGCGACCCTCCGGGAGATCCTCCCGGGAAATGCCGCGTAGCGCTTTCCCCTTTAGCCCATTTCGGAGAGGAGATTAGCATGGAGGACATCTCGCTTTGCCCTATGACCCGCGAGCTGTGCCATCAGTTTTTCCGAAACCACCAGAGTGACCCGGCCATGTACGAGGACGAAAGCCAGTATCAGCCCTATGTGTACACAGAGGAGGCCGCTGACCGCTTCTTTGAGGAAAAGCAGGTGCCGGGCAGGCTTGAGCTGGTCGCCCTCAAGGACGGCCTCCCCATCGGCCATGTGCAGCTCAAGCACATCGACCCAGAAAACCGCGAATGCGAGTTTGGATGGCACATGCAAAATGACACCCTCAATGGCCGGGGATACGGCACACGCATCGC
Source organism: Clostridia bacterium (assembly GCA_017476845.1). Lineage (GTDB taxonomy): Bacteria > Bacillota > Clostridia > Christensenellales > Aristaeellaceae > UBA2943. The sequence goes on along the minus strand of JAFUZB010000197.1, from coordinate 13,602 downwards.
CTGTCTGGCGCTGGCGTATGCCTTTGAGACCCTGGATGTCGATACCGTGACCGCCTTTGCCATCTGCCGCAACACCCGAAGTCAGCACGTCCTGGAGAAGGTCGGATTCCGCTTTGTAGGTGAGACGGATGGGATGAAATGCTACCGCATTTCCCGTCCCCTGTAGAGGCATCACGCAGGAACCCAAGGACCCCAAAGGAAGGCAAGAGGTAGAGGAGTACTATCAGAGAGCAGTCTCCCGATTTCTTCTATGCGATAGCTGCAAGGGCTGCTGTGCAGCACGTCCTCCCTCCTCCAAAATGGACCTCGTCCCGTTTTCCCTTCCGTGATTCCCTTGTAATCTCCTCCAAATCCTGCATAATAGAGTACAGCAGAGACAGATGCGTGTCTCTGCCCTAAACGCAAAGACAGCTTCAAAAAGGGAAGGAAGTCATATCATGCCTGTCAATATTGCCATGGACGGCCCGGTCGGGGCCGGAAAATCCACCATTGCCGACGAAGTCGCAAAGCGCCTGGGGATCCTCCATCTGGATACCGGTGCAATGTACCGCGCCCTCGGCGTAGCCGCCCTGGACCGTGGCCTTGACGTAAACGACGAGGAGGCCGTCACGAACCTGTGCCAAACCATCCATATGGATGTGACACATGAGCAGGGCGGCCAGCACACCCTCGTGGACGGGGAGGACCTCACCTCCCGCCTTCGCACCGAGCAGGCCAGCATGGCCGCCTCCAAAGTAGCCACCTATCCCGGGGTGCGCGCGGAGATGGTGCGCAGCCAGCAGCGCCTGGCCCGCTCCCACGCCATGCTCGTGGACGGGAGAGACATCGGGACGCGCGTGCTCCCGAAGGCAACGCTGAAAATCTTTATCACCGCCTCGCCAGAGGTGCGCGCCAAGCGCCGTTTCCTGCAACTCAAGGAGAGCGGAAAGCTGGGCGATACGACCTTCGAGCAGGTCCTCTCTGACCTGCTCGCCCGGGATGACCAGGACATGCACCGCGAGACCGACCCGCTGCGCAGAGCGGAGGATGCCGTCCTCGTCGATACCTCCGAGATGGATTTTGAGGCATCGGTGGAGGCCATTCTTGCACTCGCAAAGGAAAGGATGGCCTGAAAATGAGCGAAGAAAAAAAGACCGGTCCGGCACAGGAGGTGCCCACCGGTCCCAAGCGTTCCTTTCTCTATACCCTGGCCCGCGTTCTCGCCTTTATCGTCTTCCATACGATCTGCCCGGTGAAGTACCACCACCGTGACCGCGCAGGGAAGAAGGCACCCTATATTCTCATCTCCAACCATTTCTCCAACTGGGATCCCCTGGTCAACGGCTATCCCGTCTCCCAGGACATCACCTATCTGGGAAAGAAGGAGCTCACCGGCAACCGCTTCATGCAGTGGGTCTTCCGTCAGCTCCATATGATCCCCATCGACCGCCACAATACCGATATGGCCGCGGTACGCAACTGCATGAAGGCCCTCAAAAACGGGGAGATCCTCGGCATCTATCCCGAGGGCACGCGGCACCATCAGGGGATCATGGAGGAAACCGAGGACGGCGTCGCCCTCATCGCCCTGCGCGGTAATGTCCCGATCCTCCCCATGCTCATTGAGAGTAAAGTCCGTCCCTTCCATGTCACGCACGTCTATATCGGCGAGGATATCGAGACCGGGGACCTGCGCGCACAGGGGATCAACAAGGAAACCTGCACCGCGCTCATGGAGCGCATCCGGGAGCGCTTCCAGGTCATGCAGCGTCAGCTGGCCGAAGAGCGCCGGGCATAGGGCAGAAAAGGATACGTCATGCTTACAAGACACTTTGATGTCGCCGTCCTCGGGGGAAGCCTGGGCGGCGTCCAGGCCGCACGCGCTGCTTGCGAATGCGGCCTTCACGTTTATCTGTGCGAGGCCACCGACTGGCTCGGCGGCCAGATGACCTCCCAGGCCGTCCCGCCAGACGAGCACCGCTGGATCAACATCCAGGGCGCCACGGCAAGCTACATGGCCTATCGCCATTCGATCCGGGAGCACTTTCTGCAGGACCCCGCAGCCGCAGAGGCGATGCGTGCGCAGGGCGATTTCATCCCGGGCAATGCCTGGGTCAGCCGCCTCGCCCACGATCCCCGGGTGTCCGAGCGCTATTTCCGCGCCTCCCTCGCGCCCTTTGTCGAGCAGGGCCTTCTCACCATCGCCTATTCTACCCGCCTTCTCTCGGCTCAGGTCCAGGGCGACAGGGTGCTCTCTGTCCTCACCGCAAATGAAAAGGGCGAGCAGGAATGCATCGCCGCGCGTTTCTTTTTGGATGCCACCGATACCGGAGAGCTTTTGCCCCTCACGGGGACCGAGTACCGCATCGGCGCCGAGAGCCGGGAGGAGACCGGGGAGCCCAATGCGCCCGAAAAGGGCGACAGGGAGGATCAGCAGCCCATCACCTGGGTCGGCGCACTGCGCCTTTACAGTGAAAGGCCCGAAATGAAAAAGCCCGAGAGCTATGATTACTTCGCCTCGCTTTCCGTGCGCGGCCTTCCGCTCTTCAGCTGGGAGGCGTACGGCGCCGGCGGCGTGACCCGCTTTGGGATGTTTGACGGGGATGTCGCCCCGGGATCCCTTGGCATGTGGAGCTACCGGCGCATCCAGTATCCGCCCTTCTTCACCGATAAGAGAAGCGAGATTTCCCTGCTCAACTGGCAGCAGAACGACTATATGTTCGGCAATATTATCGACGACCCACAAAGCGCCCATCATCTGGAAATGGCCCGCAAGCAGACAAAGTGCTGCGCCTACTGGCTGTGGTCCCAGGGCTATCCCGTCGCCCTGGACGGGGAGATGCTGGGGACTTCAGATGGCCTCGCGAAAGCGCCCTATATCCGCGAGTCCCGCCGCATTATCGCCAAGCGCACCATCTTGGAGCAGGAGATCGCAAAAAAGTGGAATCCTGTCCCCAGGGTCAGGCGCGACAGTGTCGGCGTCGGGCACTACTCCCTGGATGTCCATCTCACCACACGGACGCGCACCACCTTCTACGAGGAGGCCCAACCCTTTGAGATACCCCTCTCTGCCATGATCCCGGTGCGCATGCTGAACCTGCTTCCGGCAGGAAAGAACATCGGCACCACCCATCTCACCGGCGGCTGCTTCCGCCTGCATCCCGTAGAGTGGACCGTGGGCGAGGCCGCGGGCTATCTCGCTGCCTTCTGCGTGCATCACGCGCTGCTCCCAAGGGACGTATTGGAAAAGCCCCTGGATGACTTTCAATCGCTGCTTATCTCCCGCGGCTTTCAGCTGCACTGGGATTTTCCCGAGGAGAAAGATCCCCTACAGGAGGACTGAGAGCACCTCCAGGGCGAAAATGCAGATAACGTCCATACCAAAGAAGCGCAGATCGCGGTAGAGCATGACCAGGATCTCCCGGGCATAGGCGTTAACCCAGAAGTAGAGCTTTGTCGGGCTCCCAAGCCCCGCAGCATCCATCCCCATATCCCGCGCGAGGACACCCGTGCGGAAGACATGAAAATCGCTCGTCGCAAAGGCGATGCGGGCCTCCTGGATGCCGCGCGCGGAAATCACATCGCGCGAAAATCGCAGGTTCTCCGCCGTGCCGGTCGCCCGCGTTTCCGCATAGATCCGATCCTTTGGATACCCCTCATCTAGAAGATACCTCGCGATCGCATCGCCCTCCGAGATACACTCATCCGCGCCCTGTCCGCCGGTGGGCACAAGGAACGGAAGTTTCCCAGTCTCTCTTTCCTGCCTTCTTGCAAACGCCATGGCACATGCTGCCCGCCCGCGAAGAAGCGGCGTCAGCGTGCCGTCCTCCCGGATCTGGCTGCCCAGGATTAGGACGGCATCCCGGTTGTATCCGGGCTGCTTCCTGCCCGCGATCACGCCAAGCAAAACGGACGCCGCCAGGACACCAGTCCCATAGAGGAGAAGACCCGTCAAGCTGCCAGTGACCCATAGAAGGCCTTCCTTGCCGGAAAAGGCGAGGATCAGGAGGGAGAGGGCAATGAGTCCCACGCAGAGAAGGACCGACTGCAGATTACGCAGATGCCAGCCCTCTCGGCGCATCAGGCGAAGGCTGCAAAGGAGCGACAGGGCAAGCGCCGCAACGCCGAGTCCCAGGATACCGTACACCGCGCCCGTCCAGTCCGCCTCTGGAAGATATATCCGGGTGAGGAGATGCACCGCCGGAAGGCAGACTGCAAAAGCCCTGACATAGGCATAGCGATACAGTCCGCCGCCCCGGCTCTCATACATGTGCCAGAGCAGCATGAGCAGCACTGCTGCCGTCCACACTCCTGTCATCTTCTTTTCCTCCCGTTCTCCGCATCAAGCGGACACCAATTTGACAAGGATGCGATCCCATGACTTCACCCGTACGCTTTTCCTGTGAAGATCCATCGCTCCAGACGCTCTTTGACCGGGCCCAGGCGCAGTGCGAAAAGAACCTGCGCCGCTTCGGCCCCTACACCGTCCTCGTGGAGGGCGGCGGCTATGAGAAGCTCTGGCTGGAGACCCAGCCCATGGGCGGGGAGATGTACGCCCTGCGCTCTCCCGAGGCTGCGTATAACAACATCGCCCTCTTCATGCACTTTCAGCGCGAGGACGGAAGACTGCCTGGCTCCATCCGCCATGACGCAGGTACTTTGACGGCCGAGTACAACAAGTACCAGGGCTTCTGCTTCCCTTATCACGCCCTGAACCTGTATTACCTCCTCGGCGAGGACCGGGACTTTCTGGATGCCCTTCGCACCACTCTCATCCGCTTTGACGCGTGCCTTTGGCGCACGCGCCATGTGAGCGGTGACGGCATCCTCTCCTCCTTCTGTGTCTACGACACCGGGGAGGACCATGCCCTGCGCTACGGGGACGCCCCCGTCTACTGGACGGAGGATACCCCGCCGGAAGGAAGCCAGGTCGTTCCCATGGCGAGCATGGATGTGACCGGCTGGAGCTATGCCGCGCGAGACACCCTCGCCGCCATCTCCCGCATTCTCAACACCGGCGAGGCGGAAGTATGGGCAGGGAAAGCCCGCGAGGTTGCAGTCTCCCTTCGCGAGAGGCTATGGGACGATAAGCGCGGCGCGCTCTATGACCGGGACCGCTTTGGCCGGACCATCGATATCCTCTGCCACAACACCCTCCGGTGCATGTACTGGGGCTCCGTATCCCCCGAGATGGCCCGCCGCTTTCTCACCGAGCATCTCCGGTCCCCGAAGGATTTCTGGACGCCTTTTCCGCTCCCCAGCGTCTCCGTCTCGGATCCCGCCTTCCGCAACGCGCCCGAGAACAACTGGAGCGGACAGAGTGAGGGACTGACCTGGCAGCGTTCGATTCTCGCCCTGGAGCGCTACGGCTTCCGGGGTACCCTGACAGAACTTGGGAAGATCCTTTTCCGGACGATTGCAGACAACGATTACCGCTTTGTCCAACAGTATGATCCCCTGACCGGGAAGGCCTCCCTGGTGGACGCCGTGCGCCATGAGCCGATCTACGACAATTCGGATGTCCCCGTGCAGACCGCCTACGGCCCGACCCTGCTTGCCGCACTGGGGTTCATCGACCACCTCTATGGCATATGCGGCATGTGCGGAAAAGTTGCCTTTTCGCTTGCTCCCGCCCCCTACACCTACGAATGTACCCTCTACGGGCACATCTATCGGATCGAGAGCAGCGGAAAGGTTGCCGCGCTCTTTCAGGACAGCCGTCAGCTCGGGGTCTTCCCCAGCGGAACACGCATTGTCACCGACAAAAACGGACAGGTGCTTTCCATGCATCCCATGACAGATGACGGACAGGGCTGCCTGTGACAGAAAGGAAGAACCGCATGTCCACTGTTTTTTCGATTCCTGTCGATGAGGAGCGCCTCATCGCCCTTCGCCGAGAGATCCACATGCATCCGGGGCTCGCCTGGGACATTGACGAGACCGCGGACCTGGTGTGCAGAGAACTTTCCGCCGCAGGTATTCCCTTTGAACGCGACCGCTACGGGCGCAACACCGTCGTCGCAACCATTCAGGGCGAAAAGGCGGGGGAGCATCCCTTCACCATCGGACTGCGCGCCGACATGGATGCCCTTCCCATCCTGGAGAAGGACAGGGGACAGCCGTATATCTCCCAGCACCCCGGCATCATGCACGCCTGCGGGCACGACGCGCACACCGCCATGATGATCCTCGTTTCCGAGACCCTCTATTCTCTCCGCGACCGTCTCACCTGCCGCGTGCGCATCCTCTTTCAGCCCTGCGAGGAGTCCCGTCCCTCGGGCGCAAAGACCATGTGCGAGCACGGCGTCATGGCGGACATCGACTGCATCGTCATGTGTCATGTCAACTGCAATGATCCCTGCGGTGCCCCCTCGTGCACCATCGGTGTGACCAACGCCAGCTCCTCGCGCTTTCGGATTGTCACCCACGGCGACAGTGTACACGTCGCCTCCCCGCACCGCGGCAAGGATGCCCTGCTCATGGGCGTAAGGATCTACGAGGGCATTCAGACCATGCTCTCGCGCGAGAGCGATCCCTTCGATCCGCTCGTCATCTCCGTATGCACCATGCATGCGGGGGATACCATTGCCAGGAACGCCGACCGCTGCGAGCTCACCGGAAGCATCCGCTGCTTTCAGGACGAGACCCTTCGGTGGGCACGGGCGCGCCTGGAAAGACTCTGCCAAAGTGTCTGCACGGACCTTGGCGGAAGCTTTGAGATCGACATTCCCTCCGATCCCCTGCCGGTGGCCAGAAACGACGAGGCGATGTACCGCGCCTTCGTCGCCTCTGCCGAATCCCTTCTGGGAAAAGGCGCAGTGCTCCCCCTGCTCCCCTCGCCCGGCGGGGAAGACTTTGCCTGGTACGAACAGGAAAAGCCCGGGCTGCTCTTCGGCCTGGGCTGCCGCAACGATGAAAAGGGCTTTAACCGCCCGGCCCACACCTGCGACTGGGATATCGACGAGCGTGCCTTAAGCACCGGTGTCCGGCTCTTTGTGCAGTTTGTCCTGGATCATATGGACGGGATTGCGGGCCTGCCCGCCTGAGGATTGCGGGCCTGCCCGCCTGAGGCTTACGGCCGCTTCTGTGCCCAGTGCAGCCAGCGCGAGCGCACGTCGCGGCTCACATCGTAGACCTGCAGGGGATACCCCTCCAACTCCAGAAAGTAGCTCTCCTCATTGTCCGGGTTAAGCGCGCTGTGCGTAGCCGCATCCCGCGGTGCCACGACCGAGACAATGACCCCGCCGTCCGGGGGATAGACCTGCCAGTCAAAGGTGTCCTCGATATAGGCCTCATAGCGCTCATAGTACTCGGTGCTCACCGTGCAGTGGATGAGGAGTGGATGGTCCAAAAGCGCGGCCGCCTCGCCCGCATCCGCCTCGGTATAGCCATAGTCCCGAAGCGTCCCGATATACATTCCGATGTGATAGGAGCCCTTTTTGTGAGCGGCGGCAAGAAGGTCGCCAACCTCCAGGATCTCCGGCAGTGCCTCCATCTCCGCCTCCGCGCTCCCAGGGATATCCCACGCTTCGCTCTTTGGCATATCCAGGAGCTTGGAGATGCTCTCCGGACGCGCATATCCATTGGCCGTCATGAGATACTGGATAAAACCCATGCAGTCAAAGCCATATAGGTAGGAGCGGTTCTTCACATAGTAGCCGGGCGAGGACTGCCATGCTTGGATGATGTCCAGAATCTTCGTGTCCGCCTTCCCGCCCCAGAAATAGGGTGCGCCCAGGCGAAACCGCGCCTGCACGGGCGTTTCATGCAGCCGGTTGAACCTAAGGAGAATGGGATTGTCCTCCTCCAGCATGGAGAGCGCCGACAGGAGACGGCTGTCCTCCGATGCAATTGTGCTCTCCTGCGCCGCCTGTGTCTGCCCGCTTTTCGGGGAGAGACTCACGATGCTCTCGGCAAAAGCGCCTCCCCACATAAACGCAAGCACCCACAAGAGCGCCATCAGGCATCCAGCGATTCTCCGCATAGCCGCGCCTCCTGTCCTTTCCTTTTTCTGCCGTCCCATTATACCCTCCTTATCCCCGAATGCCATACCTGTATGCAGGGAGGTTGCCATGCATAAGCGTTCTCTTTGCCTTTTTCTTGTTCTGCTGCAGCTCTTCTTCTGCCTGCACGCCTCTGCCGCCGGCCTCACGATCTCCCGTCCCACGCCCCGTCCGTCCCTCTCGCCTTCCCCCGTCGCCACCCAGGCCCCGACCGAAGTGCCAGACAAGGACGCGCCCCGGGTTTACCTGGACACCACCTCTCTGGATCTGGTGCCCGGTGCCTACGGCTGGCTGAACGCCCATCTCATGCAGGGCGGCGGCCGCTCGATTCGCCGCGCGGTCTGGGAGAGCTCGGATACGGACATCATCTCGATTGACGGGGACGGGAAGTACCTTACCCAAGCGCGCGGAAGTGCCCAGCTCATAAGGCGTCTCACGCTCTCCGATGACAGCGAGGTCGTCGGGATCTGCCAGGTGCGCGTGGTCATCCCCGTGGAGTCCCTGCGTCTCCCCCAAAACCGGATGATCCTCCTCGTGGGCAGCGAAAGTCCGCTTCCCGAAGTTGAGATTGAGCCCGCGGACGCGGATGTGCGGACCGTCACCTGGACCTCCTCACAGCCTTCCGTCCTTGCCGTTACGGAAAAGGGCCTGAAGGCGCTCTCCGCGGGAACGGTGCAGCTGACGGCCAGGAGCGATGAACAGATTCCCCGCCGCCAGACAAAAAGCGCGAGCCTCACCGTCGTTGTGATTCCCGCCGTAAAAAAGCTTGTCCTCACCCATGCAGGCGAAACACTGCGCCTGGAGGCCGGGACACGTCTCGCCCTGGAGATACACATCACGCCCCAGGAGGCCGGGCAGAGTGCCTTGTCCTTTGCTTCCTCCGACCCTTCCGTCGCCACCGTCTCAGAGACCGGCACGGTCATCGGCATTGCGCCCGGGAAAGCGGAGATCCGTGTCTTCACGGACCGGACAGATTCGGGAAAGCGGCTGGAAGAAAAGCTCACCGTGCATGTTTTTCGGAAGATTGCCCGCCTGAACCTCTCCCCGAATCCCTATGTCGCCTTCCGCGGCGAGACGATCTCCCTCACGGCCACCGTCAGCCCGTCCGATGCCGATACGGAGCATGCGACCCTTTCATGGACCTCAAGCAATCCCTTCTCGGCCTCCATAGCGGAAGCCGCAGGCCTTTCCGCCACGCTGTCTGCAAACCAGGTCGGTCAGTCGACCGTCACCTGCATCGCCAATGACGGAAGTCGCAAGCGCGCTTCCCTACACCTGCGCGTGGAGCCCACCCTCCCCCTGGCCCTTCGGGAGGGAAAACGGACAGGGAATCAGCTGCTCCTCAAGGTCAAAAGCCGCATGCGGGAAACGGCCATCTCCGGCGTGACCCTTGCCATGACCTTTCTTTCCGGGGAAGGAGAGGTGCTTTCGAAGAGCACAGAAAAGCTCACCGGCCTTTCCATCCCCGCCGCCCGCTTTGCGGATCTGACCCTCGCCCTGCCCAAAGCCCCCGAGGGCGCATCCCTTCTGCGCCTTCAGGTGACGGAGATCACCTACGCGGGCGGAAGCTATGTGTTTCCAGAAAACGAGGAAAACCTGGAAATCCGCTACTAAAGGCCCCTTTCCCACCGCAATGGATGAAACAAGCCACCTTCTGCTTCTGCGCGGCCAGCTTATCCGTCAGGGTCTGCGCCGAGGTCTGAAGCTGTGCCGTTACCTGCTTGAAATTGGTGATCCCGGTGGTGGCGTTGGTGCAGGAGGCCTGCAGCTTCGTCGTCTGCCCTTCGAACTTGGACAGTGAGCCTTCAAACTGGGTCGTGTATAGGGACAGGCGGACGATCAGGTCAGACGTGCCGGACGCCATGGGAAATCACCTCCTTCGGGGCATAATGAAAGCGCCGTCCGTATGGACGACGCTGTAGGGATTGATACTGTAAATCAGAAAGTCTTCCAACAGTTCTGTTTCAAAAAATCCCGGATAACTTCAATGTCTTCACCTTCATAGTACCGCACGAGTAGCTTTTTGAATTCCGGAACATGCTCTTCCGGGATAACCAGGAAGCCCTGCCCATGGGCAATCAAATAATGATTTGCATAGATGACCGAGGCTCTTTTGTTGCCATCGATAAAGACTTGCGTTTTCATTGCGTACAGGCATAATTCAATTGCCACATCTATATCCTGTTGCCCGGAATGCAGAATTGCCTGGATATGATCCCTGACATCAATCTCAATCGGCATCGGCGGTAGGGAACTTTTTTTCAAATTGAAAACACAAAAGTTCCCTACACTATCGTACTATGACATTAGGAATCCCCAACGATTCGGCCATTACAGAAACCGTTACAGTATCATCTTCACGGATCAATCCGATAATCTTTTCCGCCTATCCGCCGTCTATTCCGTCACTTAATCCACCACCGTGGCGGTTTAGCGTATTAGACTGATCTATAAGTGCACTTCCAGCGCCTTAAACCAGATCCGCAATGTAGTCCCTGTAAGCTCATATACCGGAAGCTCCGCTCCTATGTTCTGGCATTCATCACATATCTTCTGAATACCCTGCCCCCAGTTTTCGATAAATCCCGCACGATAAATCTTCAACTTTCAAATTTGCCACAACTTGTGGCAAATTTGATGGGTGCTATAAAGTCTGTAAAATTGTGCCATATATCTGAGGTTTCTGACTGAAACTCAATACATTTCATTCCTTCGTCATAACAATTGCATCAAAGGATGCATCTTGAGGCACCGATGTGATCATCCCCTCAATCCCGATCTTCTTTGCTCCTATCTTCGAGTGTTGGCAGCTTTTCTAATGATAGTTCCGAAATTGTCTTCATTTGCTTTATAGCCATGCTTCTCAGAAGTTGAAGCCTTTCAGACGTAATTCTACCCTGTTCAATAAGAGCCGCATTATAGCTCTCCAAATTTGACAGCACAAGTAGCTGTTAAAGCGAAGCATGATCTCTTCTATTCCCCTTCTTGTCAGGATGATCATCTCTCCATTTCTTAGCGGTTATACCAAATAATGCCACATTGAGAAGATCCGCCTCATTGGCATACTTATATGTGATCTGCTCTGGTGTCAGTTCAGGTGGAATAAGGTATTCCCTCACCGCATCCGTATGAATGCGATAGTTGATCTTCGAAATATCTCTATACAGATTCCAACCAAGAGAGAGACGGCTGTTTTCATCTACCTTCAGACGCTGATAATCCTTGATGATGTACAATTTGAATTCCGGTGAGATCCAGGATGCAAATTCAAACGCAATATCAGAATGCGCAAAAGTACCACCGTGTCTGCCGGATTTGGAAACAATACCGATGGCGTTCGTTGCCTCAATCCATTTCTTCGGGGACATAGTAAAGGCATTGGCACCAGCCTGATTTTTAAACCCCTCGAATTCGAGGGGTTTAAAACCCTGATTATGCAGTCCCTCCTAAAAATTCAATCACATCTCTGTTTCTCATCCAGTTTTGAATCACAGCAGTCGGATCGCTGCACTCTTGTACTTGGCAATATCTGTCAGAGATATGAATTCATTCTGAAAATCAGTTGTGTATATGCATTTCCTGAACTTCTGTCGAAAATTTCGACAGAAGTATCGCGATTCAGTTCCCCCTCGCCGAATATCTTGCCAATATGATATGCGATGGATGATCTTGCCGTGTCAAACACCTCGCTCATTTGATCCTGTGTCAAGCATACTGTCTCCCGATCTGGTGTGACAGGAACACTCAATGTCAAATCTCCACTAGTAAACAATATCAATTCTGTACTCATGTTTTTCTTCCTGATATATTCGCATTCGCTCATTTCTGATCTTTGCCAAAATATACAGCAAATGCCTGCCGATCTATTATCTATTTCGGGATCATATCAAAGCTGGCGCATATGAGCCGAAAACCATCCGTCCTCAGAGTTCTGCCCTGCAACTGGTCCGCTAGGTACTGTTGGTCTTTCCATATTCGAAATCTGCTATATTGAAACTCTGATAATCAAAAGTCAATTACCCAATCGGCGACTAGACAATTGGAGGCTCACAATCTATGTATGAGGATGTAGAACTTTCTCATTCAAGAGCGCCTCGAACCCCCTTCAGCGAAACGGGTCTCACCAGGCGCATGTACGAGTTCCTCGCCTTGTTTCTTTCAACCCATAAACTGGAATCTCTTATTTTACACGATATTTGTTGATCCCGGTACAGTTTGTATTTTCATCAAAATCAAATTCAACAATCCAAGGCATAACATGCTTGATGTGTTCAAAATCATTATATCCAAAGGACTTATCATAATAGTTGATAACAGTACTGAGCGCTGTCCCGTGACTGCCTATTACAATGTTTTTGCCCTGATATTTCTTCAACACAACTTCTAATGCAGAGATATTTCTATTCTGCACTTCTTTTAAGCACTCGCCATCCGATAATTTATAGGTAAAATCGCTCCACTGTCTTTTCGTAAATTCCGAGAAATTATCAATCCAGTAGCTATCAACCTTTCTTTCCCGAAAAGCATCTATGATTTCGATCGTGAAACCATTCTTTTCTGCAAAGTCTGCCACTGTATCCATAGCCCTCTTGAAGGGACTTGAAATCACGATATCGATATGTTTGTCGGATAAAAACTTTGTGACAAGTTTTCTGTCTGCCATTCCTTGAGGACTTAATTCCCGAAGGGTATCGTTGTGATTGTTATAGTTAGGCTCAGCATGCCGAACAAAAAACACTTTTGTCATAGTGATATCTTCCAAATCCCAATTTTACTCAGCGCTATCCCGCTTCACATAAGTCAGCTGCACATCATACCCAAGTTCTTCACTGCAGCGTTTTCTGCATGTCATACTGCCATGTCAGCACTGCCTCCGGGGTAGGACACCGATAGCGCACAAGCAGGGTGCGACTCTGGGCATCCCAGGTGCAGGTAAGCGGGATTCCGTTGCCTTCTGCATCGCACCCCTCCATCTGCAATGGTTTTTCCGGCAGGCGAAGGCGCATGACCACCTGGCTTTCCGGAATCGCCTGCAGGAGAAGAGAGGTGGGGGATTGGGAGACCACGCCCGCCGAGCCCGCGATCATACATGCCTCCTCCGGGACTGCATCCATGCGGTAGAGGAGGGCAACTTCGCCAGGGCTCACCGTCTTTTCCGGGATCACCGGGAGATCATCGGCTAGCAGGTCGCAGAAGGGGCCCTCCAGCACCTGTGCCTCCGCCCTCCCACTCTCCTCCATGACGGCGGAGATCACATAGGGCCCGCGCACACTCGTGAAATGGTTCGACTCCTCCCAGTCCGCACCGGCCAGGGCACACAGGGCATGCAAGGCCTCCATGTAGGCCGCAGTATGCTCAGCGCTTACGGAGAGCAGCGCCGGACAGACCCGCATGATCTGCACCCAGCCCGCACCGCATGTGTAGATTCCGCTCGCTGCTTCAAGCGTCAGGAGAGACAGAAGATGCGCCTCCGCCGTGGGATACCCCTTCTTACGCCACCAGCTGTCCGCCATGTCCACATACGGATCACGCTCGTCGATCACAAGCAGCAGGCTTCCGCCCGCCCTGACGAAGGCCGCCACCGCTTCGTTTTCCTCCGGCCCTCTCGGCTTCATGAAGG
>JAFUZB010000196.1 GCA_017476845.1 Clostridia bacterium | reverse complement strand
CAGGGAAATATGGCAGGAAACCCGTGATGTATCCTTTCCCATTGGCGCGGTAATGCTGTGTTTTATCTCTGTAGGCAATTGAAATGCGTTCGCAGTTGGTGGCAACCAGGAAGGGAACGACCTGCCGCACAATCCCGGGAAAGTCCCAGGTCTCTTCATAGGGAGGTACAGACCAGTGCTCCTTGACCATTTCACTGGGCAGGGTGTAGTCCATGATGAAAAGTCGCACCAGAGGTTCGTCTCGCCAAAGTGCTCTGAGAATATATGCACCGGCTCGCGGAAGACCATTGGAACGGAACACACCGCTGGCAGAACCCTTGTTTGGCCACAGCTGGGATTCGCCCAGGTAGTCGAAGCCCACCCAGATAAAGCTGCCCGCGCAGGCGGGGAACTGTTCACCAAACTGGACGGGGAGCATATCCTGGCTGAAGTTTTGCATATTCTGCTCATCACCCTGAAAGAACTGATATACTTCTGTGCCCAGAATCGATTTGTCCGGAAGGGCAGCATGGATTCTTTTGAACCACTGCTCCTGATAGTTGCAGGATAGGAGGTCCACATACTCGGCAATACGAGCGATACATTCCACCCGCTCATCCAGATCTTCAATTTCATATTCGTCTGCTTCATTGACGAAGGTCTGAATATCTTTCACGTCTGCGGCATCAATTCCGGAGAATCGTTTGAAGTGCGGGTTCATAGCGTAAGTGACTGGTCTGGTGGGATCTACACTTCGGATATACTCCGTGAAGAGCTTGAGTGTTTTGAGCATGGAGGGCTGCGCCTGATTCTCTACTTCGTTTCCGCAACCCCAGACAACCACGCATGGACGATTTCGGTCACGGCGAAGCATGGCGTCGATATCTTCCTGCCATTCCCGCGACAGGTAGCGGTGATATGAACCGCTGTGCCATTTATCCGCAAACTCTTCGTAGACATAGAATCCCATTTCATCGCACAGATCCATGAAGAGTGCGCTGTGCATATGATGGGCGCAGCGCACAGCGTTAAAGCCAAACGCCTTCAGTTCCTCCAGTCGTGTGCGCCACAGTTCTTGGGTGGAAGCGATCCCTACGCAGGCGATATCCTGATGCAAACAGGCGCCGCGAAGATAGACCGGTTCATCGTTGACCAGAAATCCGTGGTCTGGTGTGAATTGACAGCTTCTCAGACCGATTCTTATCGTGACTTCATCCTCCTGCCCCGGCAAAGACAGGCGGAGACTGTACAGCCAAGGATGGGCGTGCGACCATTTCAGTGGATGGGTGACGATCATGTCAATACTGCCATTACCATCTGCGACGAATTGTTCCCCGTTCGGCGCGGTCAGGCACGCAGAGACGCGCTGAGGGATCCCGGTTACGATATGCAGCATCACATTATCCTTGTGGTGCTCCTGGGTGACAACGATATCTCGTGCATCCAGGTAGATCTCAGAGGTCTTGTATAGTGTCACATCGCGGTAGATGCCACATCCTGAGTACCAACGGTCTGCAGGTCGAGCCGAGCAGTCGACACGCACGATCACTTCATTTTGTCCCTCGCGTAATGCGGAGGAGATATCCACCTGAAAAGGCGTATATCCCCAGCCGTGTCCACCAACTTCTATGCCATTGACCCAAACAGTGCTCTCTTCCATGATGCCGTCGAAATGCAAGGCATAGCGGAAGCTTACATTATCAATCGTAAAGGCTTTTCGATACCAGCCAATGCCGCGGTCATCAAAGAAACCTTGGCTTGTACCAAGCTCAGCATCCTCCCGGACCTCTTGGTGGACGGCCCAGTCGTGCGGAATCCATACAGGCTGATAGGCTTCGAGGGGACCATCATGGTCCCCTCGTGCGAAGCACCAGCCGTCATTGAACAAGTTTGCCCCAATGTGCAAGTCTTCGCGTGTCATCAGCCTTTCACACCACCCGCAGCGATGCCCTCGATGAAGTAATTCTGGGCAAAGATATAGATAATGAGAATGGGGATAAGTGACATGGTTGTACCTGCCAGGATGAGGGTGTACTCAACACCAAACTCCTGCTGGAAAGTACGAAGACCGAGCTGAAGGGTGTATTTCATCTTGCTGGATAGCATGATCATCGGAGCAGTATAGTCGTTCCATGAATCCAGGAATTTCAGCGTGACCAGAGTAGCAAGCGCGGAGGTCGAAAGCGGAAGGATAATGGATCCGAGAATACGCAGATCATTGGCTCCTTCAATACGCGCTGCTTCAACGAAGGAATCCGGTATGCTCAGCATAAACTGCCTGAGGAGGAACACGCCGAAGGGAGAAAACCAGTGGAGCAGAATCAGGCCGAAATGGGTATCCAGCAAGCCCATGTTTCGAATCAATTCATACTGTGGAATCATGGTCACCTGATAGGGGATCATCATGGTTCCCAGATACAGGAGAAACAGGGCGTCTCTGCCCCGAAAATGCAGTTTGGAGAAGGCATAGGCAGATAGAGAGCAGGTAACCACCTGACCCAGGGTGGACAACACAGCAATCTTTGCGGTGTTGACATAATAGTTGGCAAAGGGGATTTTGCGGAAGACATCCCCGTAGTTGGTGTATTTCCAGCGTACCGGCAACAAATTCATCGGCACGGCAAACAGCTCGTCCTTGGGCTTAAAGGAACCCAGAACCATCCATACGAAGGGGAAGAGCATAAACAGCGCAAGAACGACCAGGATAATCAGCACCAGAATAAAGATGATGGTATTTTTCGTGCCTTTGGTTTTCATTCTTTTCCTCCCCCTTTCTCAATAATT
The DNA here is from genome assembly GCA_017476845.1 of Clostridia bacterium. GTDB lineage: Bacteria > Bacillota > Clostridia > Christensenellales > Aristaeellaceae > UBA2943. The sequence continues at coordinate 21,972 of JAFUZB010000196.1, read as the reverse complement.
GACCCATTTCTTCTGGCCGTAGAACTGAATCGCCGTGAAGAACATGATGATGGCAAACATGATGAAGGCGGCAGCGCTGGCATAGCCAAAACGAGAGTCCACAAAGGATTTATTATACACAAAGTAGGCGAGCACGTTCGTGGCACGGCCAGGACCTCCCTGTGTCATGGCAATGATGATATCGAATACCTTGAAGGAGGAGATCATCTGTGTGACCAGGCAAAAGAAGATGGTCGGAGAAAGCATAGGGATCGTAACGTGGACGAAGGACTGCCATGCATTGGCACCATCCAGTTTGGCTGCTTCATAAAGCACAGCATCGATTCCCTGGAGACCGGCAAGAATGATGATGGCGTTATATCCCATGGAACGCCATATGGAAACAATCTCAACTGAGGTTAACGCATACTTTGTTGAGGAAATCCACTTGGGTGGATCGCTGTTGCCAAGTGCCATAAGAATCTGATTGAGCGGGCCATATTTGGCCAATACCAGAGACCATACCAGACCGATGGCAATCATCGAAGTAATCTGCGGGAGAAAGTAGATCGTGCGGAACACTTTAATTCCTGGGATTTTCAGATTCATCAGCAGTGCCATCACAATGCCGAATGCAATCGATAGTGGCACTGTAACAATCGTATAGATCAAGGTGTTCTGCAGCGATATGATGAAGGTAGAATCAGAAAAAAGGGAGACGTAGTTTCGTACACCGACAAAATCCATCTGTTTAAAGCCGTTCCAATTGGTCAAACTGATGATGGCCGCCCGGAATACCGGGTAGACTACAAACAGCAGAAAGCCCACAAGATTGGGAAGCAGAAACAGGATGGCTGTCTTGCGCTGACTTTTTCTGTAGGCGCTGACGCTTTTCTTGGCTGCCACCAGGCAATTCCTCCTTTGGGATGAAAACAGGCTCGCCCTTTGTGAGCGAGCCTGTTCCTCAACTCCTGTCAAGTGCGCAGGTTATTTACGCATCAGTACGCGTTGACAACTTCATCAAGAATTCTGGCTTTGCAGTTTTCTTCGGTTGTCTCAATATCCTGCTCATCGAGAAGGTAGAGGGAAACCTCTTCCTTAACAACGTTTGCTGCCGGATTGTAGAGCGCGTCACAGGGGACCTGAGAGATGATGGTCTGATTGACGATGAATTCAATGTGCTCGGGAGCAGTCTTGCCCTCGCAATAGGTTGCGATGGTGTTCTCATCCTGCCAAGCCGGGAAGTAATCCATGGAAAGCAGGGTTTCAGCAGCCTCGGCGCCGGTGCAGAATGCGATGAAGTCATAGGCAGCTTCGGCATGCTTGCTGGTAGAGGTGACCATGAGCAGAGCAGGTGCACCGGGAGTTACAGCCTCTTCGCCATCCCAGTGGGGCAGCGGAGCGATGTCATAGTTGACGAAACCATCACCATTGCGGATGGCGGTATTGAGCATTTCGATTGCCCAGTCACCAGTGTAGAACATGCCATACTTACCCTGCAGGAAGTTGCCGGAATAATCGGCACCTGCATCGCTTGCCATGTCCTCATACAGCGGCTGATAGCCGGCATCCGACAGGCTCTTGCAGTATTCCGCAGACTTCATCCAGGCATGAAGTTCGTCATCGTTGATGGGGTTGGTTGCCTTGCTGGTGTTGCCGGGTACGCGCCACCACATGGAGGTGGGCTGGAAATTGAGAGAACCATAGATCTTGTTGGCGCCTTCACCAGAGGTGAGTTTGCCGGCGATCTCAAAGTACTCTTCCCAGGTCCAGTCGCCGGAAGGATAAGCCACACCGGCAGCATCAAAGATGTCTTTGTTGTAGTAGACCACCCAGGAGCTTGTCTTGTAGGGCAGGCCATATACCTTGCCATCAATGGCGGTGGAATCCAGGGTTCCCTGTACACCGGAGACGTCGGTACCCTTCTGGGCAATCAGGTCGTCCAGTGCCAGAACAGCGCCTTTGTTCACGTATTCTGCCAGTCCGGGAGGAGAAGAAATGCCGAACAGGTCAGCATCGCCAACCACAGCCTGCAGCTTCGTTGCGTAGTCATTAGAAGGGGTGCAAGTGAGATTAATGGTTACGTTTGGATGTTTGGCCGTGTAAAGCTCGATGAGCTTGTCGAACAGTTCCTGTTCGTCAGACCACATCTGGAAATTCAGGGTGACTGCTTCCTCTGCAAAGGAGACAGCCGCCAGGGATGCCAGCATTGAAATACAAAGCACCAGAGCCAGGACCTTCTTCATAGCAAGAAACCTCCTATAGATAGTATGAAATTTTCTGATCCACATAAACAAAACCGTAGAAAGTTCTACCTTGGTTTTGAATATGTGCATCAATGGTGATTTGATTATAGCGTGCAGTGCATCGGCTTTACAGCCTGAAAAAGTTAGACCGTACCCCAAGAAAAAGTTATGGCACCTTTTGCGGCTTCGACAAACGCCCGAATATCCTCTGTCTCTTCCCTGTACGTTGCTGTCACTGAAAAAGCCTCGTGCAAATCAGCTACAGGGAGCAACTTTATGTTCAAGCCCTTCGGGTTGGGGATGCTGGGGAAGAAACCGATGGCTTGGTTCAGTGAAACCATGAGCATCTGCTCGCTTTGGCTGTTTGCAAGAATCATTCTTTCTTCATCAAACCCTTTGCTCTTCAGCCATTGGAATAAATTGCGGCTGTGATTGATAGAGTGCAGAATGATAGGAAGGCTCTTCAAGTCCTGTACTGTCAGTGTTTGTCTTCTGGCCAATTCTGAAATACTGGATACTCCGGCAAGAAGGTGATACTCCGTAATGTTCTGTGTAGTGAAATGTGTTCGCTCACCGGAGATTTGCAATATCACATCACATTGCTGTGTTGACAGCGCTTTATCGAGCTCTGGCTCTTTGAGGTTGATGGGGGAAATAACCATAGGTTTTCCAATCTGATGAAGGTATAGGAAGGTATTTTCAAGCACCAGCGCTTCAATATAGCCACAGTAGGCAACACGGATCTTGTGAGGAGGCTGTTCTTTCAGGCTTCCTTGCATGCGGTCATATGCTGCGACAATATCTTCAACATAAGGGATGAGTTGTCTTCCTGCATCCGTTAGCGTCACCCCGTTGGATGTCCGGTTGAAGAGCGTTGTCCCGAACTGTGCTTCCAGTTTGGCCATCTGCTGAGAGATTGCGGTTTGTGAAATGAATTTCTTCTGCGCGACTGCAGTGAATGTTCCCTCCTGAATGATGAGGAGAAAGTTCCTGAGTTTTTCGATGTCCATGTACTTATCCCCCAAGAAATAGATATCAGACCCTTGTTTCGACGAAGGCAAGAGAATCACAATGTGCAGATGGTTTGCGAAACCATCTGCTTACCGTGGACAAGGCAGAGAAGTATATCACACACCAAGCGCAGTCAGAGGAATGATATATACTCCTGTCGTGGGATCATATCGTGCATATTCGCCTGCCCCGACCAGCACAGCCAGAAATGAAGGCTCTGGGTTTCTTGCGGCCGGATTGGCTGCGATCTTGTTCCTTAGTCTTGACAGAGAGCGTATGCTTTCTTTCATTTTATTCTCCCCAAGCTCTATTTCCATAGCAGCCCAGCGGCCGTCGCGCAGTTCTATCACTGCATCTGTTTCCAATCCGTCCGAATCTCTGTAGTAATGTACGGCATCCGGTCCAGCTTCGGGAAGGAGAGCGGTGTATACCAGCAGATCGTGCATACACATTGCCTCAAACAGAACACTGAACAACTGGCCGTCCTGTACCAGTTTGTCTGGTGTCACATCAAGCAATCTGGCTCCCATAGACGGATCTGCGAAGTAGTATTTTGGCTTGGTTCTCACTCGGCTCTTGGAGCGGACCGGCGCATCCCATCCCTTAATCGCTTCCACTATATACATTTCTTGCAGTGCGCTGATGTACTTGGACGCTTTTTCTGATGCGCCCTTTGAAGGACCCTCACCAAACTGTGCATTTGCTACAATGGTAGACAGGGTGACCGGACTTCCCTGGTGTTTTGCCAGGGATAGAGCCGCATTCCTTGCTTCCAGACTTCTGAGTCCGAGATTGGGAAGGATCACATCAAACAAAGCGTCAAAGTAACTGTCCAGATACAACGCAACATCGGCTTCTGGATGATTTGCGAGTGCGGGCCAACCGCCCTGGCAGATATATTGTGCCAGTGGCCAAAGCTTCTGTTGGACTAACTGTGGGGTAAACTCACCGCGGAAAAGCCCGCCAAGCGACACTTTTCCGCTTGAGAGCCCTTTCTCCAGAAGACTCATGGTTCGCATGCGGATGCTGGAAATTCGACCTGCTCCGCTGTGGAGAATCAGTTCCTTTCTGGGTTGAGAAGAAGCTGTCAGGATGAACTGCCCGGGAAGGGTGCCGCTTTGGTCTACAGCTATACGGACGGTATCCCAGAGTGCAGGAATGGTTTGCCATTCATCAATCACATGAGGCAGGTCACCCATCAGTGCAGTCTGCGGATCAGCCTCGGCTACCATCCGAATCGGTTTGTCCTCTAGCCGCGTCATGCTCTTTCCCTGTGCTGTGGACGTCCAGGTTTTTCCGCATCCCATCGTGCCAGCGATCTCTACCGCGCCGAATGTCTGAAGTTTTCGGGCGAGTTCCCGGTCGATCAGCCTTGGGATATAGCTGTCGACGGTTTGGAGATCTTTTCCCATGACAGGTTTCCTTTCCGCAAAAGTCCATGTAGGCTGCTCTCATGAGCATGTATGTCATAGGATATAGCCTTTCAGTTAGGCTTGTCAAAGAATGATTACGAGAACAGATCGTCAGTTGTGATCACATTTTGCACGCTTCCAGCGTAAGAGCCATCTGCAAGACCGTAGGGAGTAACCAATGTTGGATGAATTGCATAACGTGCGCCAGTGACTGTTTGGAAATCCACGATCTTTCTTCGGATCTCTTCATCAACCTTGGCAGTCATTGCGTACTTTTTCCCGGCATACTTCATTTCACATAGATTGATCACCTGATCCCTTCGGACGATCATCAAATCAATCTGTGAACCGTAAACACCGCTTGCTGTATCCTCCTTGCAGGACCAGGAATAGGCCTCGCTTAGTACACCGGAGATGCCGAGTGCTTGCTTCATCTGAGAGATATGCTCCAGGCAAACTCGTTCGAAGGCTGATCCGCACCATGCGTTGATTTGCGGTGTGTTGATCTGATTGCTACAGTAGTGCTCATCACTCGGTTTGTGTTCCAGGAAGCTGTAATAGAAAAGCGTGAAATTGTCGATCAGCTGATATACTGCATACCGTTCCTTCATGCCATAGCGCAGATATTTCCGAATAAAACCGCAGCTTTCCAGCTCTTGCAGACGCAAGGTGAAGTTACCGGAGTCTGGCATGTGCGTTGCCTCCAAGAGCTCTTCCCTGGTCATGCCCGCTTTCTTTCTTCCCAAGGCAGACACAATGCTGATGTATGGCGCTGGCTTCTTAAAGAGTTCCGGATACAGGTGGTTAAACTCATGCGCCAGCGGAGCATCCTTCGCAAAGAAGATTCGGTCGATATTCTGAGACAGGCTGTATCCATTTTCGAGCTGGCTCCAATAGAATGGAATGCCGCCCATGATCATATAACACTCCAGGATCTGGTGCCGATTCATGACGATGTTCCGCGATTGGAGATATGTTTCACATTCTCTGAGGGAAAATGTCAACAGGTGCATCTGATGGGAGAGGCGGTGATACATCCCGCCCTTGTTATGGATGATTTTGCTCAGCATCCACGATGTGACTGAGCTGCATATGATCAGGAGAATATCCTTCCTGGCAGATGCCCAGCCATTCCAGAAGCCCTCAAGGGCCATGACAAAATCACTGCCATGCGTATCCATCCAGGATAGTTCGTCCAGAAAGATGACCTTTCTGTGGCTGGCGGAGCGACGAATCAGTTCTTTGAGCAGTTCGAATGCTTCCAGCCAATTCTTGGGCCTCTTGAAATCGGGTAAGCCATATTCTCGAAGAGATGCGCAAAATGCAAACAGCTCATCGGCCAGCTTTCCGCCATAATAGCCTGTATGTTGAAATGCGAATCGGCCACCCATGCTTTCGCGGATCAGGTAAGTTTTCCCCACTCGGCGTCTTCCATACACAGCGATAAACTGGGACTCTTCGGCCTGATAGGCTTCAGACAGTATTTTCTGTTCTTTCTCCCGCGCGATCAGCATATATTCAGACCTCCATGAGGCATGATTTTGGCGCTAAGCATATTATCTTTGACGTTAGCGCCAAAATCAATAGCAAAATTTGGCGATAACTATGCACAGGCCGAGCGTATGCAAGGGGCATCCAGCACTGCTTTTTCCGGTTGTAGGCCATGTTTACAGACTTCCGTGCACTTCTTGCAAGCAGTTCTCCTTGGCTTGTACATCTTTCAGTCGCCAAAGGATAGGATTGGATGGTCTTTTTGTAAAATAGAGGAAATATACGCCGCAAAATAGAGCCAAAACAGCGGGTAAAAGAGAGGCAATCGAACTGACATCACACATAGCAAGCCAGCCGGTACCACATTTCGGTACCGGCTGGCTTGCTATGTGGTTTTCCCGAAGGAAAAGATATCAGTTGACTCTCGCATTCACGATGTCGTGCGCAATGCCAAGTGTCTGCAGCTGATTGCGCCAATCCTGGGGAATACGCTGGTCGGTGATGATCCGGCTGAAATTGGTAATCTGTGCATAGGTCAAAAGGGAGGTAATACCAAACTTGTTGCCGGTGACCATGAGCACAGCCTTTTCGGTGTGCGCCACGGCAGCGCGTTTGATCTGGTATTCCAGAGGAATGGAATTGGTGACGCCGCCGTTGGCGACACCGGTGGCAGCCATGAAGGCGATATTGGTGTTGTAGTGACTGAGAAAATCGGCTGAGGCATCTCCGGTGATCGAATGCGACTTGCGGTGGAATTCGCCTGGAAGAATGATGAGATGGATGTTGGGCACTTCAAGCGCCCGGACGATCACTTCGATATTGTTGGTTATCACCGTGATATTCCGTTCCCCGAGAGCATCAATGAGATGGAAGGTAGTGGTCCCGGAGTCGATGAAGATGATATCGCCGTCCTTGACGAGAGAAGCAGCTCTGGCACAGATGGCCTCCTTGGCATGGGAGGGGATGAGCGAGCGCTGCTCATAGGGGAGAAAGCCTTCTACTTTCCGTACAGATTTGACCCCGCCGTAAACCTTCTCGGCGTGGCCTTCACGTACGATATCCGCAACGTCACGGCGTATGGTGTTCATAGATACGTCGAAGTGCTCACAGAGCTCTTCCATGGAGGCAGAACCATGCTCCGAGAGATAGAGCGTGATCTGCTGCTGGCGTTGGGTTTTCATAAGCCCCTCCCGTTGTAGTGCGCCACATGTAAATCGGAGATACGGGGGAGTTTACCTAAGGAAAACCAATGTGTCAATTCATAGCGCGAGTAACAAAATGGGTAACTTTTGGTAAAGTTACATGAAATTGTTCCGAAAATGGTTAAGTGTTGGAAAATTATAGTTGACAAACCTGCAGGTGGCCGATACAATTTGCACAAGCTGGCCAAAAAACCACCAGAAAGAATAGTGAAATTGGCGGCATTTGAGAATCTATCATGCCAAGAGGTGCCACATATGACCATGCAGGAGCAAATGCTGGCTCATATGGATCAACAGATCCGGGAGATGCTCACGCATCAGCAATCTGACGGATCGGTCATTCGCAAAGACAGCGATACAGATACACGCTATTGTGGCTTCTGTCTGGCAGGGATGCTGACATGCTATGCCCATCCCTCCTCCTGTTTTGCATCGGGCGAAGCAAGGGAAACCCTTGAAAGAGGGTTACATTCTGTCATGCGCTATCTCGCCAAGCAGGCGCGGGAGAGCGGCATGTTCGACCTGGCAAGCTGCAATTTCGACTCCGCTCCGGATACGGCCTTTACGGTCAATGCACTGCTGGACTGTGCCCATGTCCTGAAGACGTCGACGATGCCGGGGACGGGAGAGGCATTGGAAGCACTTTTGCCGATCATCCTGCGCGCATGCGACGGCATCTGTGAGGGTGGCTTCCATACCCCGAATCACCGGTGGGCGATCGCAGCCTGTCTCATGGATGCAGCAGCCTTCACGTCGGATGTTTCCCAGGCAAAGCGCTTTCGCGGTGCGGCCTCCCGCTATCTCGCGGAGGGGCTGGACATCTCCGAGGACGGAGAGTTTGCCGAGCGGTCCTCCGGGACCTACAACGCCGTCAATGACGACCAGATGCTCAGACTTTTCCTCACCACGGGAGACAGGCAGTACCTTGAGGCAGCCAGACGCAATCTCATCATGATGCTCTCCTACCTGGAGCCGGACGGATCGATTTTCACCTTCCATTCGACAAGGCAGGATCACGGACAGCGGGTATGGCCAGGCGGCTATTTCTGGCTGTATGCCCTGTGCGGCTATCTCTCGGAGGATCCGGCGCTTGCAGCCTTTGCGATGCCTGCCTGGGAGACAGCGATGGCCCACGGCGAAACCCCGAGGGGACTGATCCAGTTCATGCGCTTTCCGGAGTTGGAGGCGTATATCGGAAAGGTTCCCGCGGACAGGTCAAGGATTGCACATTACGCGCATCTCTTCTCGCACTCCGGAATTGCAAGGATGCGCGAGGGGAACTTCAGCGTGAGTATCCTCGCAGGCAAGCCGGACTTCCTCTACGTGACAAGCGGGGACATCGGACTGTGCATGAGCCTGTACGCGAATGTCTGTGATAAGCGCAATTTCGTGAGCGAGGGGATCGAAGAAGTCTCTAAGGGCCATTTCAGGCTCCGCTGTCGCATGGAGAGCTGGTATTACCTGCCCTACGATCCCGGCGAGTGTGATACGCAGGACTGGTGGGAGATGGACAGCGCGAACACCCGCAAAAAGCAGGTGCGCGACAGCCTGGAGATCACAGTGGACCTCATCCGTACAGCGGATGGAAAAGGACTGGAGATCACTGTGGAGACGGCGGGACTAAGCAAGGTTCCGCTTCGGCTGGAGCTTGGCATTGCGGGACAGGAGATTCGCTCGGAGAGCTTTGTCATCCCTTGTATTCCGGGTGCGGGCATGACGGTGTGCGCGGGCAACCTGGAGGTCCACGGGGCAGGGGAGGATGTCCTCACCATCGGACCATGCTTTGCCTCCCACAACGTGCTCTCTGCCATGGGCGGTGCCTTCCGGCACAGTGCAGACCGGTTTGTGGTGAACCTGACCGATCACACGCCCTGCACGCATACGATCACGCTCGGAAGCGCCCCGATCTTCCCGGACAGGCTGTGAGCAATAAAAGAAGGTATTTGCAGGATACGTCCTGTGAAAGATACGGCACACGTGCCGCAAAAACTATCCAAAGGAGAGATGGCGTTGACAACCAAGAAACCAACTGAGATCAAGCCTGACCGCAAGGGCTGGTTCAAACCGTACATTGCGGGCACATGGCAGCTGTATCTCATGATGCTCATCCCGATCATCTATATCATCTGCTTCAAGTACAAGCCGATGCTCGGTGTCGTGATGGCCTTCAAGAAATACACGCCCTTTGGCGGAAGGTCCATGTGGGAAATGGACTGGGTCGGACTGCAGTGGTTCCAGGAAGCTTTCAGGGACTCGCTGTTCTGGAAGAGTGTTGCCAACACCCTTGTGCTGAACCTGGGTGACCTGATCTTCGGCTTCCCCTTCCCGATCATCCTCGCCATCTTCCTAAACGAGCTTCGCTCCAACAAGGTGCGCAAGACCACACAGCTTGCGCTCTACCTGCCCAACTTCCTCTCCTGGGTTATCATCTCGGGTATTACCTCCCAGATCTTCGCCGCGAGCGGCCTGATGAACAACATCATCAACGCCCTGGGCGGACAGACTGTACCTTTCCTTTCCAATACGGTGTGGTGGCGCTTTGTGTATTGGATCATGGGTATCTGGCAGAGTGCTGGCTACTCCCTGATCATCTACCTCGCCGCGCTCATGTCCAATGACCCCTCGCTCTCCGAGGCGGCCTACATCGACGGTGCGACGCGCATGCAGCGCATCTGGCACGTGACCGTGCCCCAGATCATGCCGACCATCTCCACCCTCCTCATCATGCAGGTGGGCAAGGTTGTCAGCATCTCCTTCGACCGTCCGTACATGATGCGCAACGCACTGGTGACCGATGCCGCACAGGTTATCTCCACCTTCGTCTACGACAAGGGCCTCAAGGGCGGACGTTTCGACTACGCTGCGGCCGTGGGTCTGTTCCAGTCGGTGGTGGGCATTGTCCTGATCCTCATCGCCAACCAGGGCTCCAAGAAAATGGGACAGGAGGGCATTATCTGATATGAGTAATGTAGCTGTCAGAAAGGAAGGCAAGGACAACACCTCCGGAAGCGGCGTCTACAATGCTTCCGAGAAGCGCTATCAGGCGCTGTGGTCCATCTTCTTCATCCTTGTCTCCATCATCGCCATCGTCCCGATTCTCCGCGTTATTTCGATCTCCCTGTCCTCCAAGGACGCGATCCTCAAGGGCCAGGTGTTCGTGTGGCCGGTGGGTTTGAATACCGACGCCTACACCAAGGCCCTGAAGACCGGTAACTTCCTGGGAACCATGGGCTACTCGGTCATACTGATGATCGCTGCGGCGGCCATCAACATGGTCATGACCATTCTTCTGGCCTTCCCGCTGGCAAGGCGCAACCTGCGTCTGGGCAGCGCGATCATGACCTTCTGCGTGCTGACGATGTATCTCAATCCCGGCACGATCCCCACCTTCCTCAATGTCCGTGACTTCCACCTGATCAATACGATCTGGGCACTGCTGATCCCAGGCGCCATGAGCGTGTACAACATGATCATCATGCGCACCGCCTTCCGCGCTATCGACGAGTCGCTCTATGAAGCGGCACGCATTGAGGGCTGCAGCGAGTTCCGCATCATGTGGCAGATCGCCGTTCCCCTGACCGTGCCCACCATCGCAACGCTCGCCCTGTTCTATGCGGTCAGCCGCTGGAACGGTATCGAGGACCAGATCTACTACATCAATTCGTCCAACCTCTACACCGTGCAGATGACCCTCAAGCAGATGATCGAGTCCATCGCCATCTCCGCCGAGGAGGGCTCCACCACACAGATGACGCCCGAGAACGTCAAGGCAGCGAGCATCACGCTCTCCATGCTGCCCATGCTCATCGTCTACCCCTTCGTCCAGCGCTTCTTTACTCAGGGCATCATGCTCGGCGCTGTGAAGGGCTAAACTACGGTATTTAGCCTTCGGGCTGATACATAAATAACAAGGAGGCATTCCTATGAAGAAGTTTCTGTCTGTGCTCCTCATCGCGGCGCTGGCGCTGACCATGTTCAGCCTGCCGGCACTGGCTGACGACACCGTGACCCTGAAGGTCATGCTGTGGGACCGCGGCGACGCACCCGCAGGCGGCACCGTCGAAAACAGCAAGATGACGACCTACATCAACGAGCAGATCGCACCCCTGGGCATCCAGGTGGAATTCGTATCCACCCCCCGCTCCGGGTCTGACGACAAGCTGGTGACCTGGATGGCCGGCGGTTCCGCCCCGGACATCATCTTCACCTATGGTCAGTCCACCTTCCTCAACTTCGCCACCCAGGGTGGCCTGGTTGACCTGGCTCCCGCCATTGCCAAGCTGGGCGAAGGCAACAACATCGAGACCTATGTCGGCGACGTCATGAACATGGGTAACATCGATGGCAAGCAGTATGCCCTGCTCTCCAAGCGCGGCGCTGCCAACCCCCGTCACACCGCTTACATCCGTCAGGACTGGCTTGATGAGCTGGGACTCCCGCTGCCCACCACCAAGGAAGAACTGATCGATACCCTGTACGCCTTCAAGGAAGCCAAGCCGGATTGCATCCCGTGGGCTATGAACGGCCGTACCGATACCGAGAAGACCTACCTCAACTTCGTCGGCTCCTATGTCGATTTCGCCGATCTCAAGGATGAGTATTCCTACTCCGAAGGCTACATCGTCATGCACGAGGGCGCCCTGGAAGGCATCAAGGTCCTCAACAAGCTCTACAATGACGGCATCATCGGTCAGGACTTCGCTACCGATACCACCGAAGACCTGTTCAAGGCTGCTGTTTCCTCCGGCAAAGTCGGTTTCGTCCTGGACGACAACACCCGTATCTTCGACTACATGGACGCTCTGAATGTGGAAGACGGCGCTCAGGTCCGCACCACCTTCGTTCCCGTGTCCTGCTTCACCAAGGCTGACGGCGAAATCCGCAACCCCTTCGAGTATGCCTATGGCATGTATGTTATGGTTCCGTGGACCAGCGAGAGCAAGGTCGACGCTGCTGTGACCTATCTGAACTGGATCTCTGATCCCGTCAATGCCGAGAATGTCGCCTATGCTCCCGAGCACACTGTCGACGAGAAGACCGGCGTGCCGGTTCCCTTCACCGGTGACGAGCTGTCCGCGATGGGCTACAAGACCACCCTGGACGACTTCAACATCGTCAACAAGCACTTCCTGTTCACCGAAGAGCGCGAAGGCGTCATCGCCGGCTATCAGGGTGCCAACATCTTCGAAACCTATGACTGGTTCGCCAAGCTCTACGACACCATTCAGGTTGGTTTCTTCCGTTATCCCACCATGCCCATGGCTCCCGAAGTGGAATCCCAGAAGGGTGATATCGTGAAGGCCGATATGATCAGCTACGTGTATCGTCTGATCTCCGCTGCCCCCGATACGTTCGACAGCCTCGAGGCAGAACTGCGCGCCAACCTCGTCAATGCCGGCCTCAACGAAATCATTGAAGCCCGCGGCGCCTACTATGACAGCGTCCAGTAAGTAAACTGTTTCCCCTTTTCGGGAAAGTGACGTGAGAAAGGCCGTCCGGTTATGGCCGGACGGCCTTTCTTCAAAAAAACCTTATTCTTCCTCTTTGAGCAGTATGTCAAAGCGTACCTGTTCACCGCGCTTTAAGGGATAGCACACGGAAAGCGGGCTGTCCGGGAAGGTGCGGAGGGTAAGCTCCTTAGGATGCGCTTTAAATGCAAGGGTAAGCCCCGGAAGCTGCCAGATGTCTTCCGTGATCTGTGTTTCCTCCGGCCTAGCTCCCGGCAGATCCAGGTCAAAGCGGAGCAGGACATCATGGGGAGAATCGTTGATGACCTCCATGGTGATGCGGCCTTCCTCGGCCTGACCGTCAAATCGCACGACATGCAGATGGCCTAGGCTGCCATCCGGGAGCGCGCGCAGAAGACGCAGGGTGGAGAGGGCTTCCCCGTGCCTCCAGAAGATCACGAGCGGATGCAGCTGGTGGCTGGGATTCAGGCTCCCGCGCATCGCCCCGTACATGAGGGTCGGATGAATGACAGCGCTTGTCGTGCATACGGCCTGGGGAAGCGTGGGATCGCCGCGCTCGGCCAGCTCGCGGTAGCGGTGAAGCACGGTGGCATGCCGCTCATGGGACAGGAACAGCTCCGCTACATCCCCGGGGATGCGAATGTCCCCCAGCACCGTGAGGGGATTGATGACACTCTCGATGGAGAAGGGGTGGAGGGGGAATTTCTCCTTGCCCAGTCCCAGGAAGAGAATGTCGTAAAAGCAGGTGTGGATGGCCATATCGAGCTCATAGCAGCGCGAGTAGGGTCCGCAGAAGGCGCGCATGGCGGGATTGTAGAATGCGGCCATGTCATGCCAGATCCCGTTCTCCATTTGGTCTGCCAGGCGGATCAGGGAAGGGTTAGCGCTGTAGCGGCGGAAAAAGCCAAGGGTGGAGAGATCCACACCGCAGTAGGTCGGCGAGTTGAACTCGGCGACGGCATGGAATTCCGCATACTCCTGCGTCAGCTTTTCCATTTCCTTCAGGGCAAGCTCCGTCCACTCTGGGCGGGACAGGCGCGTGCCGAAGAAGTCCAGAAGAAAGATGAGCATGATGCGCACGTTGGTATTGTAGGGCGTGAGCCCGCTTTCAAGACGTGCAATCGCACCCTCGGTGAGGGCAAGGCAGCTTTCCCGGACAGCGTGCACGAGATCGGGAGACAAAAGAGCGGCGAAGTGCTCCAGCACCATCGCGAAGGTCATCCCGATGAATTCCCTGAGGTTGGGCTCATAGGTATCCCAGACCACGGGAACGATCTGCCGGAGGGTCTTTTCAAGCAGCAGGGAGACATCCCCGGCATGGGATGCGAGCGCAGGATCCGATTGCATCGCATCCGAAAAGGCACCGGTTACGCGCTCCCAGGACATGTCCGCGATATAGCGCGCCTCGGGCGAGATGGTCTGCCAGGGGAGCGGGAGGCGCGGCGGCTGGGGGTCGTCGGGATGCCGGAAGGTCCCGTAATAAATCTGGCTTGGGTCAGTAAACTGCAGCGCAAGGACGGCGCGGATGATCTTCTCCGCCTCCTCGGTCCCTGCCTGCCCCTTTTCCAGCAGCAGCGCGAGGGCATAGTACATGCTGTTGCGCACGCTGCGGTAGGGCTGGCCCTCCATGGTTTCGGTGACGATTCCCGTTGCGGGATCATAACCGGAAGCAAGGTGCGCTGCGGCCTCGGCCACAAGCACGCGCGCTTCCGGGGACAGAGATACATAAGACATGGCATGACCTCTCCCGATTGGTTTGCCTGAAGGCAAGGCAGAATCATAGTCGGGGAAGGGGGCCTTGTCAAACCGCAGACCGCGAAAATCCTCAATGAAAATCTTTAATGGGGTTCGTGGACGGTGAAGAACAGCAGTTAAAGAGAGGTGAAGGCATGGCGCTTGTCAATATGCGTGACCTGCTTGCGGCCGCGGAGAAGGGCGGTTATGCGGTGGGGTCCTTCAGTGTGGCCAATATGGAATGTATCCAGGGCGTCATCCGGGCAGCGGAGGAAACGTGTGCCCCGGTGATTCTGCAGATTGCGGAGGTTCGCCTCCCTTATGCGCCCCTCTATCTGATCGGACCGATGATGCTTGCCGCCGCGGCGCGTGCACGCGTCCCGGTCGCGGTCCATCTGGATCACGGGAAAACGGAAGCGTGCATCCAGGAGGCACTGGATATTGGGTTTACGTCTGTCATGTGCGACGGCTCGGACCTGCCCTTGGAGGAGAATGCGCGCCTGACCGAGCACATTGTTTCCCTCGCGCGCAAAACCGGCGCGGCCGTGGAGGCCGAGGTCGGGAGGATCGGGCGCAATGAGGACGGGAGCCTGTGCGAGGAGCAGATCGCGACGGTGCACGACTGCGCGCGCATGAAGGAGACCGGGATCGATGCCCTGGCCATCGGCATCGGGAATGCGCACGGCATCTATGTGGAAACGCCAAAACTCCACTATGAGGTGGTCGAGGATGCGCACGCGATGCATGCGCCCGCCCTCGTGCTGCACGGGGGCAGCGGACTGACCGATGCGCAGTTTACGCGATTGGTGAAGCTCGGCATGCGGAAGATCAACATTGCCACCGACATCTTTCATGCGCAGGCCGCGGCATGCACAACCCCGGATGTATTTAAGAATATCGCCCTCTCCAGTGAGGCGGTCAGTGAGACCGTGAAGCGATATATCCGCCTGTTTGGCACAGAAGGGAAGGCTGAATGTGGAGTTTGATACGCAAAAGCCCCTGCACATCATTCCGGTAGGCAGGGTAGCCATCGACTTTAACCCCACCGACTACAATCGTCCGCTCTCGGAGAGCAGCAATTTCAACAAGTACCTGGGCGGCTCCCCCGCGAACATCGCCGTGGGCATGGCAAGACTGGGCGACCGGGTCGGGTTCCTGGGCAGGGTCAGCGATGACCAGTTCGGAACCTTTG
Source organism: Clostridia bacterium (assembly GCA_017476845.1). Classification (GTDB taxonomy): domain Bacteria; phylum Bacillota; class Clostridia; order Christensenellales; family Aristaeellaceae; genus UBA2943. Next base: position 6,237 of record JAFUZB010000196.1, on the reverse strand, counting down.
TGATCGACTACTTTGCCAAGGAAGGTATCGATATATCGCATATCTTCCGCTGCACAAACGGAGAGAAGCTCGGACTGACCTTTACCGAGATGCTCTCTCCCACCGAGTCCTCGATTCTCATGTACCGCGAGGGCGTGGCCGATCTGCAGCTGAGCCCGGAGGACGTGGACGAAGCGTACATCGCATCCGCCTCTGTCCTCCTCATCTCGGGCACGGCGCTGTGCACCTCCCCCACCCGCGAGGCCTCCCTCAAGGCGCTGACCTATGCGCTCCGAAACGGGGTACGGGTCGTCTTTGACGCCGACTACCGCGCCTATACCTGGAAGAGCTTGGACGAAATCGCGGTCTATACCTCCCTGGTTGCCGAGAAGGCGGACATCATCATGGGCAGCCGCGAGGAGTTCGATCTCATGGAGCGGCTCTTGGGATTGGATGGCACGGATGAAGCAAGCGCCAAGTACTGGCTTGGCAAGCGCGCACAGGTATGCGTGATCAAGCACGGCAAGGAGGGCAGCTGCGCTTACAGCCGCGACGAGGCCTACCGCGTGCGTCCCTTCCCGGTCACGGCCCTCAAGGGCTTTGGCGGGGGTGACGGCTACGCCAGCGCCTTCCTGCACGGCCTTCTGAGCGGCCAGTCCCTCGCGGACGCCCTGGAGCACGGCAGTGCCTCGGCGGCCATGCTTGTGGCCAGCCACGCCTGCTCCAAGGACATGCCCACCGAGGATGCCCTGGAAGCATTCATTTCGCAGAAAAAGGCCGAGCACGGCAGCGTGATATCGGCGATCTGAAAATACATCATAAAGTGAGGAGAACACCATGGCAGAGATTCCGGTCATGAAACCCTTTATCGGCGGACAGTTTGTGGACAGCAAGTCCGAGAAGTTCAACACCATCTATAATCCCTCGACCGGCGAGGAGATCGCCAAGGTCCCCTGCTGCACCAAGGATGAGGTGGAACAGGCCATCGCTGCGGCCAAGGCCGCCTATCCGGCCTGGCGCGATACGCCGGTGCGCAAGAGAGCCGCGATCATGATGAAGCTGCGCAACCTGATTGAAGAGCACATGGACGAGCTCACCGAGCTGTGCGCAAGGGAGAACGGCAAATGCTGGAGCGAGGCGGCCGGCGATGTCGGCAAGGCCCTGGAGATGACCGAGCTTGCCTGCTCGGCGCCCTCCCTTCTCATGGGTGAAAGCCTTATGAACACCTCCTCGGGCTATGACACCACGCTCTACCGCGAGCCGCTGGGCGTGTTCGCGGGCATTGCCCCCTGGAACTTCCCCGCCATGATCCCGGTGGGCTGGATGGCGCCGCTTGCGATTGTGTGCGGCAATGCCTTCGTGCTCAAGCCCGCCTCCACTACGCCCATGACGAGCCTGCGCTTTGCCGAGCTCTACAAGGAAGCCGGCATCCCGGACGGCATCTTCAACATCGTTCCGTGCTCCCGCAATGAGGCGGAGATCTTCCTCACCCATGAGGATGTGAAGGGCATCACCTTCGTCGGATCCACCTCCGTGGGCAAGCACGTCTATGCGACCGCCGCCGCCAACGGCAAGCGCGTACAGTGCCTGTGCGAGGCCAAGAACCATGCGCTGGTGCTGGAGGATGCCCCGATTACCCGCACCGCTGCGGGCATCATGAACTCCTCCTTTGGCTGCGCGGGCGAGAGATGCATGGCGCTGCCGGTGGTGGTCGTGCAGGAGAGCATTGCAGATCAGCTTGTGGCAGAGATCGTGCGTCTGTGCAAGCAGCAGAAGGTCGGCCCCGCCTACGTCAAGACCTCGAATCTCGGACCCGTGGGCTCCAAGGGCCATATGCAGTTCATTCTCGACTGGATCCAGAAGGGCATTGACGAGGGTGCGGAGCTGATTCTGGACGGCCGTGATGTGAAGGTCGAGGGCTATGAGAACGGCTACTATATCGGACATACCATCTTCGACCATGTGACGGAGGAGATGACCATCGGCACGCGCGAGGTGTTCGGCCCGGTGCTTTGCATCAAGCGCGTCAAGGACTTTGAGGAAGGCATTGCCCTGATGAACCGCAATCCCTTCGCCAACGGCTCGGTCATCTTCACCCAGTCCGGCTACTATGCCCGCGAGTTCGCCCGCCGCACCGATGGCGGCATGGTGGGCATCAATGTCGGCATCCCGGTCCCGATCGGCATCTTCCCCTTCTCCGGACACAAGCAGTCCTTCTTCGGCGATCTGCACTGCCACGGCAAGGATGCTTTCCGGTTCTACACCGAGTCCAAGACCGTCACCACCCGCTGGTTTGACGAGGAGGAAATGAAGAAGGAGCAGGTCTCCACCTGGGACGGCTCCCTGTAAGGAAAAACAAAAATCAAGAACAATATAGAAAGGCGAGATACACAAATGAACAAGCTCAGAATCGGTATTGTCGGCGCGGGCCGTATCGGCAACGTGCATGCGGAATCCATCACCTATCATGTGCCCGAGGCGGAGGTCGCGATGGTGACCGACGTCATGGAGGAGAGCGCAAAGAAACTGGCGGAGCGCTTCGGCGTGCCGAAGTACTCTGCGGACTACATGGACATCATCAATGATCCTGAGATTGATGCCGTCCTGGTCTGCTCCCCGACCCCCACGCATGCGGACATCACTATCGCTGCCCTGAAGGCAGGCAAGCACGTCTTCTGCGAAAAGCCGGTGCACACCTCCATCGAGAAGATCGAGGAGGTCGCCAAGGTGGCCGAGGAGACCGGAAAGAAGCTGCAGATCGGCTTTAACCGCCGCTTTGACCACAACCATAAGGCTGTGCAGCGCCTGGCGCAGAACGGGAGCCTGGGCCGTATTGAATTGATCAAGATCACCAGCCGCGATCCCGAGCCGCCGTCCCCCGAGTATGCCGCTTCCTCCGGCGGACTCTACATCGACATGATGATCCATGACTTTGACATGGCCATGTTCCTCGCTTCCTCGGATGTCACCGAGGTCTATGCGATGGGCACCAGCCTGGTCGATCCGCGCATCGGCGAGGCCGGAGACGTGGATACCGCGATTGTGACCCTCGTGTTTGAAAACGGCGCCCTGGGCGTCATCGACAACAGCCGCCGCGCAGCTTACGGCTATGACCAGCGCGTGGAAGCCTTCGGTTCCCTGGGCATGGCGGCCGACGAGAACGACGGCGATTCCACCGTCAAGGTTTCCACCGCATTAGGCGTTGTCGGCGAAAAGCCGCAGTTCTTCTTCCTGGAGCGCTATATGGCGAGCTTCACCGAGGAGATGAAGCAGTTCATCGCCGCGATCGTCAATGACACCGAGGTGCCCGTGGGCATTCATGCGGGACTGATGAGCGTGGTTCTGGCCAAGGCCGCCAAGAAGTCCCTGGACGAGCACCGTCCGGTCAAGATCTCCGAAATCTATCAGGCGTAAAGCATGGAGGCGGAAGGAATGAATCCCAATCATACCAAGGCCGGCGGCGCACATCCCTTTGGGCTGACCTGGCTTGCGCGCCGGGACGGCGTACACAGTGAGATGCTGATGGACTTTGGCGTCTACAGGATGCGCAAGGGCGATGTCTTTGAGGATACGAGTGACCTGGAGAAGGCCGTGCTGCTTGTGTACGGCGAGGTTGAGTTTGCCTGGGACGGGAAGACCCACACCCAGGCGCGCGAGAACTGCTTTGACGTTCCGCCCACGGCACTGCATACGGACGGTGAGCACACCATCCGCGTGACCTGCCTCTCCGACGAGGCGGAAATCAATATCCTGACCACGGACAATCCCGTGTGCTTCGGTGCCAAGCTCTATCTCCCCGAGGATACGCCCGACGAGTTCCGCGGGGCGGGCCTCATGCGCGAGACGAGCACGCGCATTGTGCGTACGATCTTTGACAACACCAATGCCCCGCAGGCCAACCTGGTCCTGGGCGAGGTCATCGGGTTCCCGGGCAAGTGGTCCAGCTATCCGCCGCACCATCATCCGCAGCCGGAGATCTACTACTACAAGACCAACCCGGAGAACGGGTTTGGCTACGGAGAGCTCGGGGACGAGGTCGTCAAGGTCCACAACAACGACACCGTCTTCATTCAGCCCGGGCTTACCCATCCGCACTGCACGGCACCGGGCTATGCGCTCTGGTACCTGTGGGCGATCCGGCACCTGGATTCCGACCGCTACCGCGCGCCGGAGTACCCGGTGTTCCTCAAGGAGCATCTGTGGGTGATGGAGCCGGACAGCCACTATTTCGGTGACCCGCGGGAGGAGTAAGGGGATGGAGACCGTACGTCTGACCATGGCCCAGGCGCTGGTGCGTTTCCTGGACAATCAGTATGTTGAGCTCGACGGGGTCGAGCACAAGTTTGTCAACCATATGTTCGGCGTCTTCGGCCACGGCTGCGTGGTCGGCGTCGGACAGGCGCTGCAGCAGGGCGGACACAGCATCCGCTTCCTGCAGGGCAAGAATGAGCAGAACATGGCGCTGGCGGCGACCGCCTTCGCCAAGCAGAAGAACCGCCTGGAGATCATCCCGTGTGTGTCCTCCATCGGCCCCGGCGCCATGAACATGGTGACGGCAGCCGGCTGCGCGACCGCCAACCGGATCCCGCTGCTGCTGCTCCCGGGCGATACCTTCGCCTGCCGCCAGCCCGATCCGGTGCTTCAGCAGGCAGAGTTTTTCACTTCCTTCGGTCAGACTGTGACTGATGCCTTCCGCGGTGTGTGTCACTACTTTGACCGCATCGAGCGGCCCGAGCAGCTCATGACCGCTGCGATCCATGCCCTGCGCGTGCTCACCGACCCCGCCGATACCGGCGCCGTGTGCCTGGCCATGCCGCAGGATGTGGAGGGAGAGGCCTACGACTACCCCGTGTCCTTCCTGCGCCGCAGGGTGTGGCACATGGACAGGAGAGAGCCCACACAGGCGCAGATCGCGCGCGCGGCGGATATCCTGAAGAAAGCCAAGGCACCGCTTGTGATCGCAGGCGGCGGAGTACGCTATAGCTATGCCCATGATGCACTCGCAGCCTTCTGCGAGAAGACAGGGATCCCCTTCTGTGAGACACAGGCGGGCAAGAGTGTGCTCCCCTGGACGCACCCGCAGAACCTGGGCGGGATCGGTGTGACGGGCGGCGAGGCGGCGAATGTGATCGCCAGGGATGCCGATGTGGTTCTGGCTGTGGGTACCCGCCTGAGCGACTTTACCACCAGCTCCAAGTGGCTGTTCCGGGAGGATGCAAAGTTCATCACGCTGAACATCTGCCCCTTTGATACGGTGAAGATGGATGCGGAGCCCATGCTGTGCGATGCGCGCGAGGGCCTGAAGGCGCTGACGGAAGCGCTGGGCGATTACCGGTATGCAGGGGAAGAGAAGGCCAAGGAAGCCATCTCCAAGTGGAACAGCACGGTGGATGGCTGGTACAGCGCAAAGAGCGAACAGGGCCTTGCCCAGACGCGGGCACTTGGCATCATCAACGAATTCATGCAGCCGGGCGACATTGCCGTGGGCAGTGCCGGTTCCCTCCCGGGGGATATGCAGCGTCTTTTCCGGCCCACCGGCAGGGATGCCTACCATATGGAGTACGGTTTCTCCAACATGGGTTATGAGACCAACGGTGCTCTCGGCGTGAAGCTGGCCTGCCCGGACAGAGAAGTCTATACCTTCTTTGGCGACGGCACCTACCTTATGGCGCACTCCGAGCTGGTGACCTGCGTGCAGGAGGGCCTGAGGGTGCACTTCTGTCTGTTTGACAATTCCGGCTGGGGCTGCATTGAAAACCTGCAGAACAACCAGGGAAGCCCGACCTTTGGCACTGTGTTCCGCTTCCGCAACCCGGCAACGGGCGAGCTGGACGGAGCGGCGATCCCGCTGGACTTTGCAAAGAATGCAGAGGGCTACGGACTGAAGACCTACACGATCCGCACCGAGGAAGAGCTCAAGGCAGCGCTTGCGGATGCGCTCACGCAGGACAGACCGGTCCTCTATGATATCAAGGTGGTCCCCGGGACCATGACACCGGGATATGAGAGCTGGTGGCGCGTGGGCGTGGCGGAGGTCTCGACGCAGGAGCGCGTACAGGCAGCCTATACAGACCTCATGGACCATGTCCGGGACACCCGGAAATTCTGAACCAGATTAAACCAGGCATAAGAGTGGAAAAAACGGAGGAAAGTACCATGCTGGATCCCAATAAAGTCAAGCGTGCCATTGCCCCGATCGGAGGGACCAACGATGACCTGCCCGATCTGGGTGCGGAGAACACCTTTGAACAGTGCGTG
>JAFUZB010000195.1 GCA_017476845.1 Clostridia bacterium | reverse complement strand
TGCAGATGGACGTGAACGCCCGCCGGGGCTTCCTCCGTGGTGATCCCTTCCTTGGAGGCGACAAGAAAGGCACTGTCAAGCGCCAATCCATCTCGGTCATGGAAATCTGGGTGGAGTGCTTTGGTCATGATCCCAGCGCCATCCGAAAGAGCGACCGGAATTAGATCCTTTCCATCCTGGCAAAGATCGGCTGGAAGAACGGCACAGCCTCCAGCAAGCGCACGCCTTACGGCATCCAGAAAAGCTACAATCGTCCAGAGGGGATGTGAGCCACTCATCTCGCCTCTTCTCATTAATCCATTCCTGCTTTGTATTGTGACAGTATATTGTGACAGTTTATTGTGACAGTATATTGTGACAGTCACGTAACTTACCGTAACCCGTGTCTGGAAAGCGTTCGTAGAACACGGTTTTTCCTGTAACTGTAACCGGTCACCTCCTCAAAGTTACCCTTTCCGGTCACGACGTTATATAGAAGAAGATAAATTTTGATGTAACTTTGTAACGAGTGATCCATATAAAAAGGAATATAGGGGTATAAAAGAAGAAAAGAGGCGCATATACGTATATGCCCATATACGCGCGCGGGAGAATGTTACAGGTAACAGGTATAACAGTAGGACAGTACAAAACTGTTTAGCTGGAAAACCATTCTATTGAAAAAGTAGATAACCCTTCTTCAGATCTCCAAATAATAGCGATGGCATGGATTCTACTGTTCCACTTAACCACTTCTGCCCCTGCACCCATTGAACCTGAGAAACGGTTTCTTAGTGTCAAAGTGTGCCGGGGCAGTACCCATCTAAGCTAAACGACCCGATCACGGAGGTGTCAATGACAGAAATCGTCCCAACACAAAATAGTCCCCCGCATAACCCATCCAGTCAGCACTTGCTCAACGAATCCTGCCTCCACAATTACCAGCAATACTGCGTGGACTTCATCGAGGAGCATCCACAATGCGCCTTGTTCCTGGACTGCGGCCTTGGCAAAACGGTTATCACCCTGACGGCCATTGAACACCTTATGTATGATAGTTATGAAGTGACCAAGGTGCTCATCATTGCGCCGCTCCGTGTTGCCCGTGATACCTGGCAAGCGGAGCTGGGTAAGTGGGCGCACTTACGCGGGCTAAGCATGCAGCGGATCATCGGGAGCGAGAAAGATCGCCTCAGGGCGCTCGGCGAACGCGCCGACGTGTACGTCATCAACCGAGAGAACACGGAATGGCTGGTCAAACACTACTCCGGCAGAAGGATGCCCTTTGATATGCTGGTGCTGGACGAGCTGTCCTCCTTCAAAAATTACCGGTCCAAGCGCTTCGCTGCACTGAAGAAGGTCATCCAACAATTCAAAAGAATCGTCGGTCTCACAGGCACGCCTGCGCCGAACTCCCTCGAGGAGCTCTGGCCGCAGGTATTTCTTTTGGACAAGGGTGCCCGCCTGGGTCGCACCTTTCACACCTATATTGACCTGTACTTCTCTACCCCTAACAGTTGGCTGCCCTATAAGCACGAATTGAAGGCCGGAGCTGAGGACGCCATCTACAAAAAACTTTCCGACATCTGTGTATCTATGAAGGCTACGGATCACCTGAACATGCCGGAACGTGTGGAGAACGTTGTGGAGCTGACACTCTCTCCCAGGGAGATGAAGCTGTACAAGCAGATGGAGCGAGACATGCTGCTCCCATACGCCGACGGTGACATCCTGGCCATCAACGCAGCGACGCTGGCAGGCAAGCTCCTCCAGCTGGCCAACGGCGCCTGCTACGACGAGTTCCACAATGTGAAGGTTGTTCACGAGAAAAAGCTAGATGCGCTGGAGGATCTGATCGAAGCCGCGAACGGAAAGCCAGTGCTGGTGCTCTACAGTTTCCAGCATGATCTGACCCGCATCCAAGAACGGTTCGGCAAATTCCCCGATGATCCTAACGGTGTCCGCCAGCTGGTCACCGAGCAGGACATGGCCGACTGGAACACAGGAAAGATCCCCATCGCGGTGACACAGCCAGCTTCCACCGGGCACGGGCTGAATCTCCAGGCTGGAGGCAGCACCATCATCTGGTTCGGGCTGACCTGGTCACTGGAACTCTACGAGCAAGCCAACGCCCGCCTCTGGCGGCAAGGACAGAAGGAAACTGTCGTAATCCATCATCTCATCACAAAGGGCACCATGGATGAACAGGTTATGCGTGCTCTTAAGGACAAGGCTGCCGGGCAGGATGCCCTCTTGAATGCTGTGAAGGCCAGGATTCAAGAGAGCACGAACCCACAGCGCAATAAGGAGGCTGATCCAAATGCTGGAACGTGACATCGTTGCAGCCATTAAAACCTATCTCGCGTCCCTGGGCAGGGACGTTTTCTTCTGGAAAGAGCACGGTGGGCCGTATGGCACCTCCGGCATCCCTGACATCATCATCTGCTACAAGGGCCGGTTCATCGGGATGGAGTGCAAGCTGCCCAACAGTCATCTGACCGAGCTCCAGAAGCGCGCCATCCGGAAGATCAACGAAGCCGGTGGGTATGCTGCCAGAGTGGAGAGCGTCGCTGACGCCCAGGCCATCATCCGGAGGGTGGATGAAGAGATAGAAGAAAACCGTGGCACCAGCTACACCCTCAATGATGACTATAGACCAAGAAAGAAGGAGCCTCATGGAAAAGAGACTGTATAAGCTCAGGATTGACCCTGAGTTTCATGATCTGATTCCACCCCTCTCAGAAGAGGAATACAAAATGCTTGAAGAGAGCATTGTTCGGGATGGTTGTGACACCCCGCTCGTGGTATGGAAAGGCACAATCGTCGATGGGCATAACCGCTATGAAATCTGCCATAAGCACGCCATCCCCTTTGCTGTCGAAGAGAAGGATTTCGAGGACAAAGATGCAGCAAAATGCTGGATGCTAGAACGACAGCTTGCCAGGAGAAACTTGAACAGTTTTCAACGTGCTGAACTTGCTTTGAAGTACGAGCCACTCTTGCGGAAGATCGCAAAGACACGCATGGGTAAACGCAATGATCTGATCCCCGGTTATGAAAAAGGCGCATCCTCAAAAAACGGTTATACAACAGATTGCTTGGCTTCTTTGGCTGGTGTTTCTCGTGACACCATTCGTAAAGCTAAAATTCTTTCCTCCTCCGCAGACGAAGAGACAAAGCAAAAACTCAAAAAGGGAGTCTTGTCGATTCATAGAGCTTACTCTGAGTTGACTGAAGCCACAAGCTTGAATGGTAATCCACGCGAAAAATCTGGTGGCGCATCAGGAGAGAACTCAAAAGCTCTCTATATTCTGTGCTCTGATCAGTGGCCGACCGATGGCTTCCAAATTGAGCACGCCGAGATCACAATTGTGCATATTGGAGAAGATTCCTATGAGGACTTCCTGCAGCGCTTGCTTGAGAAAGTGAGATGAGTGCAGCATGGAAAAAAGTCTCTACCATCTCAGAATCAACCCTGAGTTTCATAACCTGATCCCGCCACTCACAGAAGAAGAACGGAAAATGCTGGAAGATAGCATTGTCCGCGATGGTTGTGATACCCCTCTCATCGTCTGGAAAGGCACCATCGTGGACGGTCACAACCGTTATGAGATCTGCCACAAACACAGTATCCCCTTTTCGATCGAAGAGAGAGATTTCGAAGACAAGGATGCAGCCATGCTCTGGATGTTGGAACGTCAATTGGGTCGGAGAAACCTGAACAGCTTTCAGCGGGGTGAGCTAGCGCTCAGGGCAAAAGAGCATCTCGCAAAGGCTGCGAAAGAACGCATGCTTGCCGGTGTTGCCCCTGGGCCAAATTTGGCCCAGGGTAGTCGGGTTTCTGAGCAGCTTGCTAAGATGGCTGGTGTTGGCCGTGAAACCATGAAAAAGGTTGAGAAAATCGACAGCGAAGCAGATGATGTGATTAAAGATCAGCTTCGTAAGGGCAAAATATCCATTCACAAAGCCTATACCGGTATCAAAGCAAAAGAGCATGAGGGCGAGATGCGCGTCTGCGAAAGTTGTGGGAAAGAAAAACCGTTCACAGAATTTGAGCCACCATCCAATTGTAGTAATTATCGTCCCATCTGCAAGGAATGTGAAGCAAAAGCTAAGGAAGAAGCAACTCGCGCAGCTGATCCAAGCATCACTGGTATTGATGTTAAAAATGGCCAAGTTGTCCATACCCTTGTTGGGCTTCCAAATAATCCAGATGCCTTTGAGCAGTTGGTTGACATGCTTCAGAACACCTTAGATTACTACATTTCTTCTTTCCAGGGATTAATCAATCAGTATCAATCCAGAATGATGACCGATGGGAACACCCATCGACTCCAATCCATGATCAGCAAAACCAACAAAGCCATTACCAATTTACTCAATGAACGCATTAAGGAGGCACTCTAAAATGAGTAATCGCAAGAATCACAATAACAACAACGCCCCTGTCACCGACCTGATGCAGGGTCAGAAAGCTGTTCACTTTAAGCTGGGAGATATCGAGAACACCAAGGTGCGCTTGCTGGATGGCAAGTGTGGTGTTAAGTTCGGCATTCTGTATAGCACCATGATCGAATCTGACGAAGCCTACCAGCGCCCTTTGGATTTGAAACGTGTTGACACGATTGTTGATGTTTTTGATCCCCGTTTGGTGAATCCCCTGAAGGTCAGCTTCCGCGATGGCCACTATTACATCTTCGATGGTGCCCACACTCTCGCTGCCCTCAAAAAAATTCATAAATTCGAGAGTTTCCCCGTCCTGTGCATGATCTTCTACGGCCTTAATTATGCAGATGAAGCTTACCTTTTCGCGCTCCAGACCGGACAGAGCAAGAGCGTAGCCAGTGCGTACCGCATCAGGGCTCTTGCCATGTCGGGTGATGCTAAAGCGGTAGACTTTGTCAAGCGAGTCAAGGATGCTGGGTTCCGTCTCGCTTATACTGGCAGCTCCGCTCCCAATACATTCTCCTGCGTTGATAAGCTTTGGCGCAGGTACAAAGAAGATCCTGAAACGTTCTCTGAAGCGCTCTCCCTTCTCCGTGAGTGCTGGCATGGTGAGCACTGGAGCCTTGCCGCCAATATGTTTGGCGGTGTCTTTGTCTTCCTGAAAGCCTACAAGAAGAAGTATGATATGGCTCGTTTTGTCAAGAACCTCAGCAAGATCGGTGATACGGCAGCCATCGAGAAGAAGATGTCGACTATTGGCGTCAAGGACGCCCGGTACGCATTTGCTATGGCTCAGATCTACAACAAAGGTGGACGCAAGGACAATGTGAATCCGTACATGCTGTACGATGAAGTCGCCTGAGAACTCTCTGCCCCGGCAGTTTCCTCACTGCCGGGGTTCCCTTTCCTGACACAAACGAAGGAGAAAGCTATGACCCTGACAGAAGGCTTTGTGAGAGACCAGGTCTTCATCGACTTCGCTTTGGACGTTGTGTTCGGCGAAGACCAGGTCAACATTTCCCACCCCTGCCGTTTTCCCACCGTCACTTTTCAGCTTATGGCCACCTATGGTCTGAACACCATCGCGGATCGCATCCGTGTAGATTTGGGCTATACTCCCATGCACCCACTGGGTGTCTACTCTTCGGATGAGATGTGCGATCCGAATGGCTGGTACTCGTTCTACATCGGCATCAACGGCTATTCCGACAGCCATGTGGACAGCTGCATTGAGTTCGTGGTGGAGAACAGCGATTCCGTAGATAACGACCAGCGCTATTCCATCGACCTGACCGAGGAAGAACAGAATGTACTGTGGGAACGCCTCAACGCTCAGTGCAACCGTTACATCAGCCAGAATTGTGAAGAGCTGTTGGCCGAGGCTAAGAAGAAAATGGAGGTCACAGAATGAAGATCATCAAGCGCGACGGGCGCGAGGTTCCCTATAACTTCAGCAAAATCATCAATGCCGTAGAAGCGGCAAACAATGAGGTCGCTGAGAAGGATCGGATGTCTGAGATGGAGATTGGTTTCATCACAGGCAGAATTGAGCGCCGCATTCACGAGCTCAACCGACCTGTCCATGTGGAAGAGATTCAGGACATGGTGATCGACGAACTGGTGGACGCCGGGTATGCCCGCCTGGCGCTCCATTACAGCGAGTATCGCATGAAGCACGCTCAGCTTCGTGAAAAGAACACCACCGACAAGAAGATCCTGGCACTGCTCCGGCATGACAGCGAGCTGGCCCGCCAGGAGAACGCCAACAAAGACCCAATCATCAACAGCACCATGCGGGACTACCTCGCTTCAGAGGTATCCGAGGACATCTGCCGCCGTTACATCTTTCCGGAGGATGTCATCAAAGCGCACGATGAGGGCATCATCCACATCCACGATATGGGCTATGTGTCTGGCCCCATCTCCAACTGTGAGCTGGTCAATCTGGAGGATATGCTGCAAAACGGCACCGTCATCACCGGCACCCTGATTGAAAAGCCGCACAGTTTCAGCACGGCCTGCAATATCGCCACCCAGATCATCGCGCAGGTCGCTTCCAACACCTACGGCGGCCAGACCATCTCCCTGGCCCACCTGGCTCCCTTCGTAGATGTGTCCCGGCAAAAGTACCGGGAGGAGGTCAGAAAAGAGATGGCGGACATCGGCTGTGTCTGTTCGGAGAATGAGATCTACCGGGTCGCCGAGTCCCGCGTCCGGAAGGAGATCAACCGTGGTGTACAGACGATCCAGTACCAGATCCAGACTCTTCTGACTACCAACGGTCAGACGCCGTTTGTGTCCGTCTTTATGTACCTGGACGAGGTACCGGATGGCCAGACCCGAAAAGACCTGGCGCTCATCATTGAGGAGACCCTCAAGCAACGGTATCAGGGCATCAAGAACGAGGTGGGCATCTGGGTCAGTCCCGCTTTTCCTAAGCTCATCTATGTGCTGGACGAGGACAACATGACCAAGGACAGCCCATACTGGTATCTGACTGAGCTGGCTGCGAAATACACCGCTCGCCGGATGGTACCGGATTACATCTCCGCGAAGATCATGCGAAAGCTGAAGGGTGACGTGTACACCTGCATGGGCTGCCGCGCCTTCCTGACACCAGACACAGCTGGCATGAACCCCAACGGAACCCACAAGTACTATGGCCGCTTCAATCAGGGAGCGGTGACTATCAACCTGGTGGATGTGGCCTGTTCAGCCAAGGGAGACGAGGCCATCTTCTGGCGGCTCATGGAAGAGCGCACCGAGCTGTGCCACAAAGCCCTCCGTATCCGACATGAGACTCTAATGGGCACACCATCGGACGCCGCACCGATTCTGTGGCAGTATGGAGCCATCGCCCGCCTGAAGCAAGGTGAAAAGATCGACGAGCTCCTGTACAACAACTACTCTACCATTTCCCTGGGCTACGCCGGCCTGTGCGAGTGCGT
>JAFUZB010000194.1 GCA_017476845.1 Clostridia bacterium | reverse complement strand
GCGGAGCACAGACAGCCCTTCGGCACCGCAATCGCTAAAGCGATCATCCGTCTGTTTTATCCCCACCGCATCCGGGGAAGGGAGAATATCCGGCTGGATGATGAGAACCCGCTGGTCTTCCTGTGCAATCATGGGGATATCTATGGACCGACGGTGTGCGCAGCGCATTTCCCGGTCCCCATGCGGCCCTGGGTGATTGCCCAGGTCTGCACCGAAGTGGAGGATTTCCAGAATTACTTTTATAAGTACAATCTCAGCAAGCTGAATATTCCGGAAAAATGGAAGATGCCCATTGCGCATACTGTTGGCCGGATGTCCATATGGTGCATGCGCCAGCTGGAGGCGGTGCCGGTGTACCGCGATAAGCCCGCAGAGCTGATCAAGACCTTTCGGGCAACGGTGGAGGCCATGCAGGCCGGGGATAATATCCTCATCTTCCCCGAAAATCCGAATGCCCTCGCGCAGGACCACGGATATGAGCATGACGGGCTTGGACCACTATTTGAAGGCTTTACCATGCTCGCTACCATCTACTATAAGCGTACGCACAAGGCCTGCCGTTTTCTCCCGATGTTTGCCCATAAGGGGACCAGAACGCTCTGCTTTGGCCATGAGGTGATCTATAACCCCCAGGCGGAGGACGAGGGCGAGGAGCGCAAGCGTGTTGTGCAGGCTTGTGAACAGGAGATGCGTAGGCTCATGGAGGAGCAGGATGCAAAGGTCAAACGCAGAAAGAAACACTGACACGAAGCGAACATGGGAGCAAAATACATGATAGAAGAGAATAATGATTTTGATTTATTGAACGAGAATAGCGATCCGCTATCCGAATATATACGGGAAGGTGAGCCAGGGCAGGTTGCAAAAGCCTATGCATGGCAAACAGGTATTGGTCTGCAAGATGTGGATCGATTACAAACTTCTGCGTATTTGCGGAAGGTGGCTTGTGAGAATATAGAAGGAAACGTATCATTTACAGAAGCAAAACAGCTTATTGATACTTACTATATTGAAAATCAAAACCATCAGGTTGAAAGAACAGAAGAAGCGGATAAAGTTGCTGCACGAATAGCGGAAATACTCTCAGAGAACGCCTTCCATTTTTCTCCGGAACATTATTTGTCCATTCATAAACGATTATTTCAGGGTATATATGATCATGCAGGAATGATCCGAGAATATAACATTACGAAAAAAGAATGGATCCTCAAAGGTGATACGGTTTACTATACTGGTGCTTCAGAACTACGGGCAACGCTGAATTATGATTTTGCTGTAGAACAGGATTTTTCTTATGTGGGACTCGGTATGACGGAGGTTATTAGGCATTTGGCCAAGTTCATATCGAGATTATGGCAGATTCATGTGTTTGCTGAAGGTAATACAAGAACGACAGCTGTCTTTTTGATCCAATATCTCAGGCGACTTGGGTTTAAAGCTACCAATGATAGTTTTGCGCAACATTCATGGTATTTCAGAAATGCACTTGTACGAGCGAATTACACAGATCTATCTAAAGGGATGCAGGATGATACAAGGTTTCTGGAACTGTTTTTACGTAATCTGTTATTGGGTGAGAACAATGAACTGAAAAATAGGCACATGCATGTTGATTGGAAGGATAACGCACAAAGCTTTAATCTGACAGCAAAACAGGACATTAAACAGGACATTGAACAGGACATTGAACAGGATATTGAACAGGATATTGAACAGGATATTGAACAGGATATTCTTAACGACGTATTATATGATAATGAAGTCGTACATCTTAAAAGCATACTGGATAGATCGGAGATTAGTTCGAGAACAGCGGATAATATTGTGTTATTGTATAGAAACATTGGGAGTGAGAAAATATTTGGCCGCAAAGAGGTCATGCAATATGCACGGATTACCGCGAGTCCAGCCTCGACCCTCATTCAGAAAATGTTGAGTAATAAACTGATTGAGCAGGTATATGGTGTAGGGAAGGGAAAGTACCGATTTGCTATTGATGCAAGATAAAACAAAAGACCTGCGCTCTTTGTGCGGAGAGCGCAGGTCTTTTGTTTGTTGCTTTGATGTGTCAGTAAAAGTCCATGATATAACGAATCAGCGATGCTGATTAAACGAGCTCCAGGATGACCATTTCGGCGCCGTCGCCGCGGCGGGGGCCAACCTTGTAGATGCGGGTGTAACCACCGGCAACATTCTTTTCGGCATTGCGGGCCTTATACTTGGGTCCGATTTCACGGAAGAGCTTTTCAACCACAGGATGCTTAGCGTCCTTGGTGCGCTCTTTATACTCCGCCTTGGTTTCGTCCTTGAGCTTCGGCTCCTTGAGATCATACAGGTACGCCATCATCTGGCGACGAGCATGCAGCTTGGAGGGAGCATCATTGACGAGATCCAGCGTAACGAGCTGGCCCTTATCATTGTGGGTTTCCTTGGTGACCTTCACATTATTGTCGCATTCGCGAATGGCGAGCGTAATGAAATGCTCGGCCATGCTGCGGACTTCCTTGGCCTTGGCTTCAGTCGTCTCAATGCGGCCATACCAGATGAGGTTGGTCACCTGGTTACGGAGCAGAGCCTTACGCTGACTGGCAGTGCGACCCAGCTTGCGTTGATATGCCATGGGATGTTTTCCTCCTTACAGGGAAGACGGTTCTTACCGCCCTTGCCCCGTCTTATTCTTCGTTCGGCTTCAGGCCAAGTCCGAGCGCCTGGAGCTTGAGCTCCACTTCCTCGAGGCTCTTGCGGCCCAGGTTCCGAACCTTCATCATATCTTCCTGATTGCGGGTGACAAGCTCAGCAACCGTGTTGATGTTGGCACGCTTGAGACAATTGTAAGCCCTGACAGAGTGGTCAAGCTCTTCGATGGTCATTTCCAGGACCTTGTTCTTGTCACCGCTGTTATCGGCAATGACAGGTGTGGGCGCGGGGATAACCACCTGATCGTTCAGGTTGACAAAGAGCTGGAACTGATCTGTGAGGATCTTGGCGGCACTGGAGATAGCCTCTTCAGGCTTCAGGGTACCGTTGGTCCAGATTTCCAGGGTGAGTTTGTCGAAGTCAGTCATCTGACCGACACGGGTATCTTCCACCGTATAATTCACCTTGCGGATCGGGGTGAAGATGGAGTCGATCGGAATGACGCCAATAGGCATGGTACTGGTCTTATTCTTGTCAGCGCTGACATAGCCGCGACCGTGGTCGACGGTCATCTGCATCTGCAGGTGAGCGTCCTCGTTGAGCGTGGCAAGAGGGCTGTCCTTGGAGACAATCTCGACCTCAGCGTCCACCTTGATGTCCTTCCCGGTGAGAACACAGGGACCTTTGGCATCGACGGTGACCGTCTTCTGCACGTCATCCTCGCTGTAAAGCTTGATGGCCATGCCCTTGAGATTGAGAATCAGTTCAGAGACATCTTCCTTGACACCGGGGACGGTAGAAAACTCATGCTGCACACCTTCGATGTGTACAGACGAGAATGCAGCACCGGGAAGGGAAGAGAGCAGGACGCGGCGCAGGGCGTTGCCGAGAGTCTGGCCGAAGCCGCGCTCAAGCGGCTCGACAACAAACCGGCCGTAGTTTTCCCGCGCTTCCACACACTCGATGCGTGCCTGTTCGAATTCTCCGATCATTTCGTATACCTCCCTGAATTACGTCATCGGTAGTTAGCAGTCTGACAGCAAAAGCTGTCCCATCGGATGTTTTCCCGTCAGGCCGCGACCTAGACTTAACGGGAGTAATATTCGACGATCATGTTCTCCTGCAGCTGCAGGTCGATATCCTCACGTGCGGGCAGCGCGCTCACGGTACCGGTCAGGTTGGGAGCATCAAACGCAAGCCACTTGGGGGTAAGGACGGTGGTGCCTTCGCGAAGGGTCTTGAACATATCCATCTCGGCGCTGCGGGGACGAAGCGTGATAACGTCGCCAACCTTCACGGAGTAGGACGGAATGTCCACCTTGCTGCCGTTGACACGGATGTGGCCGTGCACAACGATCTGACGGGCCATGCGGCGGGTCTTGGCAAGGCCAAGGCGATAGACCACATTGTCCAGACGAAGCTCGAGGAGGCGGAGCATGTTATCACCGGTGACACCCTTCATGTTGGTGGCCTTGAGGTAATAACGATGGAACTGCTTTTCCTGAACGCCGTAGACAAACTTGACCTTCTGCTTTTCCTTGAGCTGGGCACCGTATTCAGAAACCTTCTTACGACGGTTGCCGCCAGGATTGCGGGTCGATTTCTTATTGCCATATCCCATGACGGCCGGAGATACGTCGAAACTCCGGCACTTCTTGGCGATAGGCTGCTTGTTGGTTGCCATGTTCGTAGTCCTCCTTCAAAACCTTACACGCGACGACGCTTGGGCGGGCGGCAGCCGTTGTGGGGAATCGGCGTCACGTCCTTGATCATGTTGACGTCCAGGCCAGCAGCCTGCAGAGAGCGGATAGCCGCCTCACGTCCAGATCCGGGACCCTTGACGAAGACCTCCACAGACTTGAGGCCGTATTCCATAGCGGCCTTGGCAGCCGTCTCGGCAGCCATCTGGGCGGCAAAGGGAGTGGACTTCTTGCTGCCGCGGAAACCGAGTCCGCCGGCAGAAGCCCAGGACAGAGCATTGCCCTGAGTATCGGTAATCGTAACGATGGTATTATTGAAAGAAGAAGTGATATGGGCGGTGCCGCGCTCCACAAGCTTGCGCTCCTTGCGCTTGCGCACAGCCTTCTTCATCTTGGCCTGCTTGGGTGCCATGTATCATCCCTCCGTACCCGTTTTTACGGGTCTCACGTTTTACTTAGTGGCTTTCTTCTTGCCGGCAATAGTGCGCTTGGGACCCTTGCGGGTACGAGCATTCTGTTTGGTGTTCTGACCGCGGACAGGAAGGCCACGGCGATGACGGACACCACGATAGCAGCCGATTTCAGTCAGGCGCTTGATGTTCAGGGAGACTTCACGACGGAGAT
>JAFUZB010000193.1 GCA_017476845.1 Clostridia bacterium | reverse complement strand
TTAAGTGGCTTCCCCTTGTTCTCCTGCTCCATCCCAAGCCCCACCACCAGGGGCGGCGCCTTCAGGGTGAGCGCGGACAGCGGGATCACCTGCTCCCCGGGGCCCTTCATCCGGTGAAACATGGTCTCTGTCTGTATAGTACTTGTCACCATGTAGCCGTTGTCCTCGGTGGAGATGACATTTGCGCCTTTTGGCTTAATCTCAATCTCCGCCCCCGCAGGCACAAGGACCCCAAGCAGGATTACCACCGTCAGGAGTGTGCTTATATATCTCATCAGGCTCTTTTTCACGCCTCTGCCTCCCAATAATCCGGAATCCATTTCCGAACCACAGGCATTATAGCCTAAAGGCCCTGGACTCACAACGGCGCAGGGGGGCCAAAAAGGTTGCAATGCAAATGGCTTCCCGCTATCATACTGCCATGTTCCCATTTCGCTTAGGAGGCAAGCTATGTACCGCCTTTTCGCTCTTCTCCTCCCCGTGCTTCTCCTTCTATTTCTGTGCGTGTCCGCATCCGCCGCCCCCGCGGAGGATCTGACGCCCCTTTGCACCTTTACCTCCAATTCACCCACCTATCTTGCCCGCCTGACCGACGGGAAGATCGACCGGCACTTTCAGACGGTCAGCTACCAGGAAAACTACCTGGAGGTGACCGCCCCGGACAGCAAGCCCATCGACAGCATGTATATCATCTGGACCAAGGACTCCGGGAAGGTGCTCCTGGAGGTCTTTGACGAAAAGGACGGGCGCTACAGGACCTACCGGACGGTGAACGCGGTCTATCTCCATGAGTATATCCCGCTTCCCGAGAACACCCACCGCATCCGCTTTTCCTCCACCGACAAGCTCGGCACCCTCGCCATCCGGGAAATCAGCCTCTACGGTCCGGGCGACCTCCCAAGCAGCGTGCAGATGTGGCAGCCCAGCTGCCGCGAGGCCGATCTCCTGGTCCTGGTCGCCCATCCCGACGATGAGTACCTGTTCTTTGGCGGCACCATTCCCTGGTACGCAAGGGAGGTCGGTTGCCATGTCGCCGTGGCCTATATGACGCTGCAGAACGATACCCGCGCCCATGAGCTGCTCAACGGTTTGTGGACCGCAGGCGTACGCGAATACCCCTATCTCCTCGGCTTTGACGACAAGCTCAGCTTCTCCCTCTCCAGCCAGTACCGCTTCTGGGGAAAGGAGGAGACCCTGCAGGCGGTAATCAAGCTCTTTGAAACCGCGCAGCCCAAGGTGGTTGTCACCCAGGGCGTGGAGGGCGAGTACGGCCACGGGGGCCATCAGGTGGTTGCGGACCTGTGCCTTCGCATTATCCGGGACGGAGAAGGAGACAGCACCTTCCGCCCGCATAAGCTCTATGTCCATATGTTGGATGAGCACCCCGTCCATATGAACTGGAATGTCCCCATCACTTCCGACAAGAGCGTGCACGGGAAAACCTCCCTGGAGGTCGCTCAGGATGCCTTCCTGTGCCACCAGAGCCAACAGGGCTTCTCCCAGGAGATCCAGTACGGCCCCTACCGCGGCCAGCGCTATAAGTTTGAAGTGGTCGAAGGGGGACTGATGGACAACGCCTTCTTCGGCCTCGCCTACTCCGATGTCGGGCCGGATGACAGCGGGGTTTCGGATTTCCTCCAGCATATCGATACGCTCACCTCGGGCGATGTAGCCGCCTTCTCGCCTGTAGAAGCATCCGAAAGCACAGCCCTCCCCACCGAAGAACCTGCACCGACCCCGAAATCGCGCATCACCCTCACCATTCACAAGTAAGCAAATACCCGTCTGCAATTGCAGGCGGGTATTTGCTTACTCAAAGGGCGTCCATTCACCGCTTAAGAACATCTCGCGGTACTGCGCAAAGCGCGGGTGCTCCCGCCATCCGGCGTCGGTCGCGTGCCCGCCCAGCTCATTGAGCCGGCAGGAGGGATGCTTCTGACGGAAGCGCTGGATCTCGGATGCGGGAAGGGAGCGGTTCAGAATGCACCACAGCCGCTCCAGGGCGGGAATCCCGTCCAGCGGGGCCAGACTGGTGATCCCGTCGCAGGCGCTGATATTGAGGTCCCGCAGTTTCGCCATCCCGGAGAGCGGCTCCAGAGTCGTGATGTCGTTCATGAAGAGCTCCAGATACTCAAGCTCCGTCAAGCCCTCCAGTGGGGCAATATCCGTAAAGCGGTTGTCGGCCAAGATCAGGATACGAAGACCCGGGAAATCCTTAAGGAAGGAGATATCCTCGATCCGGTTATGCCCCAGGTCCAGGGCTTTGAGGTTCTTGGCATAGCGCAGATAGGTCAGGTTCTTCGCGGTCAGCGGGCTGTCCTCATCGGGTGTGCGGAGGGTGGAGTAAGCCGTCGCATCGCTTTTGACCAAATGCTTTCTTGATAGATGGATCATCCAGATGAGCTCCGTCTCCGGATAGGCGTCCACGAGCGGGGCAATGTCCTCGTTGGCAAGCTCGGTGTGCGTATGGAGATCCAGGTTCTTAAGGTCCGGGAGCAGGAAGAGGAGGTCTGCGATCTCCTGGGCACGGATATTCTGGCTCACATACCCCAGGTCCAGCTCTGTATCCTGATCCGTGACCGCGTGCCCGCCCCAGACGGCCGAAAAGTGCAGGTGGGCCCCCTGTGGCATCGCGCGCTTGATTCTTCCCAGGATCTCCACGCTGTAGGGCACGTTCCCAAGGTTCAGGTGCGTCATCTGCTCCTTTTCCACGACCCGAAGCGCTTCCTGGTAGGTCTGAAAGTGCCGGACGATGTCGCACGACTCGATGCACTCTCCCCTCTCCTCCGGCCGCTCCCGAAGGCTTTCCGTATTCTCCGTCCCTCCCGAAATCACCAGCTTTCCCTCCCCCAGGGACAGGGAAGGAAGTAAGAAGAGGAAAAGAAAGAGAAGGATGCCAAGTCGCCGCATCATCAAGCCCTCCGCCGCAAAACGTATGCGCATACGATACCATCTGCCGCCCCTTCCGTCAATTTATCCCGGGGCAAAACACGGTATTTGCACGAAGGAAATAGACCACGGTATCTGTCAGGACGTCGAAGTGCATTGTGCAGTCCATGAGTACAGAAATCGCTTACGTAGATGGAAAACAAAAAAACGCCTCGCAAAAAAGGCGCAGTCCACCTATGGCATATTATGGGCTGAATTGGATTCCGCAAGACAGGGAATCTTAAGGAATATGTCTAAGACTTGCTAACCTGCAATGCCTTCAAAGGTTCGAAGATAAGCATCTTTATCAGGTCCGGCCTTGCT
>JAFUZB010000192.1 GCA_017476845.1 Clostridia bacterium | reverse complement strand
TGCGACCATCACCGGAGTGGTGCATAAGCTGACTGAACGCCGCAACGAACTGCTGAAATCCGGCCGCCATATGAGCTACACCGAGGAAAAATATCTGCGCCGCGGACGCGATCTGCTGGACAGCGAGTTCTCCATCGCGCTGGGCATTCCGCAGGACGAGGTCGCTTCGTTTATCCGCAAGAGCATGACGCG
This sequence comes from Clostridia bacterium, assembly GCA_017476845.1. Taxonomy (GTDB): domain Bacteria; phylum Bacillota; class Clostridia; order Christensenellales; family Aristaeellaceae; genus UBA2943. The sequence continues at coordinate 2,447 of JAFUZB010000192.1, read as the reverse complement.
CAAGTAAGCTATCAAAAAAGCTGGAACACGGTATACATTCTGATATGATACCCCCAAAGTAGACCACGGAAATATCCAAAGTCTATTTTGGGGGTATTTCAATGTCCAGGAAGAAATTCACGGAAGAGCAGAAGATACAACTAGCCCGAGCGTATGTAGACGGGAAAGGATCTTATGCAAGTCTGGCAAAAGAGATCGGCGCAGGTAAAACGTCATTGCTGCGCTGGGTTGCGAAATATCGTGAGCAAGGGGAATCTGGATTCTATCGAGATAAGGGTAATGCCAGATATACAAAAGAATACAAGACAAAGTGCGTAGAAGCGGTCTTACGAGGAGAAGGTTCCGTCAGGGAAATAGTGTCAAAATACAATATTTCACACGAAAGTGTCCTCAGGGACTGGATCATGCGCTATAATGCCAATATGGAACTCAAAGACTATGTACCAAGGAGAGAGGTCTATATGGCAGAGGCAAGAAGAAAGACTACACTGGAAGAACGCAAGGAAATCGTAGCGTATTGCATCGCACACGGGAATGACTATAAGGGCACAGCAGCCTTATATGATGTTTCCTACAGTCAGGTATATTCGTGGGTTAAGAAGTATCGTGAAAACGGAGAAGATGGCCTCACAGACCGCCGAGGACATCATAAGAGCGACGAGGAAGTAGACGAGCTGGAGCGGCTCCGTCGAGAGAATCTACGGCTCAAGCGGCAGCTTGAAGAAAAGGATATGCTGGTAGAGTTATTAAAAAAAGTGAAGGAATTCGAAGGGATGTGAGGCTTGGTCGCTTACGGTATGAATCGAAATATCTCACAATTCAATATTTCTATCAGGAGAAGCAATGGAGCATCCGCTGGATGTGCAAGCAGCTTGGGATAACACGAGCAGCCTATTATAAATGGATGCGCCGCCGTATACCGGAAGCAGAGCAGGAGAATATTGTCCTAGCCCAACTGATTCAGGAGTATGACGAGAGATTCAACCACATTCTCGGCTACCGACGCATGACATCCTGGATCAATCATTTCAATGGAACGCACTATAGCCGGAATCGTGTACATAGGATCATGAAGGTGTTGAATATTCATTCTGTGATCCGCAGAAAACGGAAGAAGTACCAGCACTCTACGCCAGAAACCACTGCCGAAAACATCCTGAAGCGTGATTTCAGCGCCGACAGGCCAAATGAGAAATGGACTACAGATGTGACCGAATTCAAATGGTATGAGGGCCCGGTAGTACATAAGCTGTATCTCAGTGCGATTCTGGATCTTTATGACAGATCCATTGTTGCTTGGGTCGTAAGTTCCAGAAATGACAACAAGCTGGTCTTTGATACTTTCGAGCAGGCGATCCGATCCAACCCAGACGCAAAGCCGATCTTTCACAGCGACAGAGGGTTTCAGTATACAAGCAAGGTGTTTCAAGCAAAGCTACAGGCTCAGGGAATGCAACAGTCTATGTCCCGAGTCGGTCACTGTATTGATAACGGTCCTACAGAAGGATTCTGGGGCATTCTGAAAGCCGAGATGTACTACCTTCATGAATACCATGATGAAAACTCTCTCCGCGAAGCGATTGCAGCTTACATGGATTTCTACAACACCGGCAGGCCTCAGGAGCGATACGGCAACCTGACACCGACCGAGGTTCGTACAGCCGCCCTGAGCACCGAACACGCTGCACAGTATCCCATTCCACCAAACAAGCGCATTGAAGCATACAAAGCTAGATTTGCGGCTTAAGGTATGAAATCGCTGCCACCTCTCGGCAGCAGCGATTTGCTCAGTTTTATTTATTTTCTTGGTCTACTTGACAAGGGGCGGTTCACACGGCCAACGGCCCCTTGTCCCTGATACGTTGGCCTGACTGTGCTACTCACGAAAGTTTGAACCACAAGTGTTACAAAAACGCTTGACCGGAATAATCGCTTCACACCTTCAGCATCCATGCTTCAAAGGAGCAGATATCCTTACTCTCGGAGATAAACGCAAGCAATTCGTGCTCAAAAATCTCAATGGATTGACGGCGGCGGGCATTCGGATAACGGTTAGTCAGCATATAGCAAATGCGCGGGGTGGGCGGCTCCTGCAAGGTATAATACGTCAGGTCAGTATTATGACTGATGGCATGGACAACGGACATCGGCGCAACTGCCCATCTTCCGGGCTTTGTTAAGTAATGCTGAAGCAGGGAGCCGGTATTGACAGTGAGCAGACTGTATCGGTCCGGGCTCCAGTGAAGATTATGCCATTCCTGATAATCCAGACCCCAACGCAGGTAAATTTCATCCTCCGGGCGCAGGTCACTACAGGGCATATTGTTGTGGTAGGGGCTGTTTTTATGGCAGATGAGGTACATCAGTTCCCTGTATACCGGTTTGGAGATGATGTCCGGATAGTTGGTTCGGCTAAAGACAAATCCAATATCCGCTGCTCTGCTCTC
>JAFUZB010000191.1 GCA_017476845.1 Clostridia bacterium | reverse complement strand
CGCCGGTGCTTCTTCAGTTCACGGATCCGGACGCACCACAGGAGTACCTGCTGTTTAACAAAGAGCCTGCTAAAGCAGATGAGACCTACATGAACATCTATGCTCAGGCAAAGAAGACAGTATACATCGTCGATAACTATATCAACATCAAGACGCTCCGGCAGCTGCAGTCTGTAAGAAGCGGGGTGAGCGTGACTGTATTCAGCGACAACCTGAACCATAACCTGCACCTCAGTGATTTTAAGGATTTCCAGACGGAATATCCGCACATTCCGGTTGCACTGCATAAGACCGGAGGAATCATGCATGATAGATTCATCATTCTGGATTACAACGGTGATGATGAGCGAATGTTTCACTGTGGTGCCTCCGCCAAGGATGCCGCAATCAAATTGACGACGGCAATTGTGGAGATTACATCGACAGATATGAAAACAGGCATGCATACGTTGATTGATAAGTTGCTAAAGAATCCGCAGCTGAAGCTGAAATGATCAGTACACATGTGACGTTATAGGGGCCTTTCGGACTAACCTCCGGAGGGCTTTTTCTATGCCCTGTGACCGTGACAATAGGGGGTGCATTTTTGGTCCAAATCCACCTGATATTCCCCGCGAAGATGGCCGATTTTTCTCCTAATTATCCACGCAGAATCGCGTATTATGACTTGCTTTATCGTGCACCTAACAGTAATATGCCATTACCCCGAGAGAAATGAGGTAGCCTTCATGCGAAGAGAAATACAGTTAAACCTGCCGAGCCTTGATGAGCTGACGGCACAAGAGCGCACGGTCACACCGGCTACGACAAGCCGTTCCATGAATGTGATCCATGTTTCGACTCCCGCCTGGAAGCTGAAGGTGGAGGCCTACTGCCGTGTGTCCACAGACAAGATCTGGAATCCTCCATCCTCGTCTAGCAAGAGCACTTCACCTCGGAAGCGGCGAAGCATGATGACTGGGAGTTTGTTGGTGTCTACGCGGACATCGTATCCGGCACGAAGAAGGAAAAAAAGACCACAGCTAAACAGACTCCTTGCTGACTGCGAGCGAGGGGCAGTCAACCTGGTGCTGACCAAGTCCATCAGCCGATTTGCCCGGAATACTACTGACCTTCTGGAGATGGTGCGATCACCCTAAGATCGAATCAAATTTGGGCATACATGATTTGGAAGGCTTAATACTCCTCCGCCGGATCGAGAGAAAATATGCGCCGAAAGTAGACGCTTAGTCAAAGAAAATCTCAAAGTGAGGAAGAGAGACATTGCTCAAGAGAATGCTGCAAAATGATCTGTTCGACTGAAATCATTGAGCGGGAGCTTCGATTTTGGGTCTGATTGAAGTCCGAAAGTCCTTGGGATACAAGGGTTTTCGGACTTCAACTTTGTACTGACATCTTATGCCCTTCCACCTCTCTGTATTGGATGCGCACGCGGGCGATCTCGCGGCGCTTTTTCATTTTGCAGAATTGTGATAACGCATTGACAGGTGAGATTGTCTGTGTTATTAAGTTAGCGGATACTAACTATAGCCATGTAACGAACGAAACCTGCAGATCACCTCGGCGCCATTTGCTGCCCTGCTGACCGCATGGATCTGTTCGTTCCCTGAAGGGAGGCTATACCCGGAGAAGGAACAGCTGTTCGCAGTAGAGTCCGACGCCTTGAACGGAGCACGCTATCCGGCTCCCGCGAAAAGCAGCAGAGCGGATCATCCTGCTTGGCGACAGAGAGCAGGACCGTATGGTGGCAAATCTGGGCAAACACGGATCGACATATTGACCGGAGGCCGAAAAGCCCCGGAAGAAGGGTAAAGGGGCGATGAAACATGGAAAAGGTTCAACTCACTGGTGTGCCGGAGACAATGATACAAACGCTTTATGCAAGGGCAAGAGAATCGCAAAAGGAACAGCCGCTGATTTACGATCCGCAAGCTGTCGAAATCGTAAATCGGCTCGACTACGATTTCACCGCGGCTGACAAGGATTTCAAAATGAGCGCCGGTGTCATCGCCAGAACGATACTGTTGGACGCCATGACAAAGCGATACATAGACGAACATCCTGATGCGACCTTGATCAACATTGCGTGTGGCATGGATACCCGCGTATACCGTGTCGACAATGGGACAATTCGATGGTTCAATCTGGACCTTCCCGAAACCATCGCTGTCAGAAAACAGTTTCTTAAGGAAGAAGGTCGCATTTCCATGATCGCTGCGTCCACCATGGATGAGGCATGGACAGCATCGATTGGCACCGTCACGGGCGACCTTCTGGTCATCGTGGAGGGATTGACCATGTATCTGACCGAGCAGAATGTCAAACAGATGCTTGACATCATTGCATCGCATTTTGAGACGTGTTCCGTCACGGTATTTCTGGAATACATGTCTCCGCTGGTCGTAAAGCATGTCAAGGAAAAATCCATCGACCAAAGCGGGGCGAAATTCACCTGGGGTGCAGCAAGCGGCGCGGACATCTGCAGACTTTCGCCAACCTTTCATCTGACGGAGGACAGAAGTCTTGTGGAAGGCATGGCGGCCATGTATCCGATCTACAAGGTGATCGGGAAGATCAAACCGATCCGGAATCTTTCCAATAAAATCGCAGTCATGGAAAAAACCGTGTGATACGCTGTGCAAGACATGTTCATGGTATGGGGCTGACAGCTGGTTTGCTGCCATTGATGCAAGAGTGAAGAAAATGCGCCATGAAAAGGCTTCGGGACGCGCTGAAGGTGCCGCTTTGCGGCAGCGCATTGCATGGAGCAGTTCCCAGAACACCTTTTCAAGCAAGGTGTCGAAAGAGACCGCGACAAATCGAAGCTGTCATGAGCAAGGAGCATTCACTATGAGTATTCTGTACCGCATCTTGAAACCCATTGTCCGCAAGCTCGTAAAGGGCGGCTCTGTCCATCAGGAGGAGAGCTATGAGGCGTTCAAACAAGCTTCTTATGATGTCCAAAAGAAGTTTAAGTTCGCTCTGCCTAAGATCAAGGGCTTTGCGTTTCGGGACGAGCAGTTGGATGGTTTTCACATCATCGTCGGGAAGGAAACGGGAAAGCATCCCGACAAAGCCATTGTCTATTTCCCCGGCGGCGGTTCCCGGCGCTGGCAGCTGCCCTATACAAGCTCCATGAAGAACTACATACGGAAAACCGGAGCAGAATTGTGGATACCGCTCTATCCGCTGCTGCCGGACTATGACCTGATGGAGGAGACAGAGTTCACCATCCGGGTGCATGAGACAATGATGAAACGGTTCCGCCCGGAGAACATCGTGTGGCTGGGCTTCTCGGGCGGTGCGGACGTGCTGTTTCAGGCCGGGCGGCATATCGTGCAGAAATACCCGGATTTGCCGATGCCGGGGATGATGATCCCGGTATCCTGCTCCGGCCTTCTGATGAGCGATGAAGCCAAGGAGCGGATGAAGAAGATTGACCCGCACGATCCCCTGCTCCACTGGGATATGTTTGAAACAATGGTGAAGTATTACAACCCGCGCGGCGATCTCCCGCAGTACATTCTGGGGAATGCGGACGAGGATGATTATACCGGCTTCCCGAAGGTCGTCATGTATTTTGCCGGGGACGAGGTCTTTGCGGGGATTGCGCCGGACTATGAGAAGTCTTTCCGTCGCTGTGGCGTGAAGGATTATGAGATCAAGATCAAGGAGGGTATGCCCCACGCCTGGCCGGTGTTCACCTTTCTGCCGGAGGGGCGAGAGGGAGAGCGGGAGATCATCGAGGATATCAACGCATTTTTCCGCCAAGGGAGAATCTCGGAGGAAATAAAGTGATATGATGGAGGTAGAATAACATGTTTTTAACCCTGTTTCTGGCACTCGTTTTTTGTGCGGCGATCACCATCTTGCTGCTGTCGGCGGTGGCGTTTATCCAAGATAAGAAGTTCTTCTCTTCGGCGCCAAAGGAAGCCCTGGAAGTCCTTCAGCCGAGAACGAAAGAACTGTTTTACGGTGCAAGGGCAATGGGCTGGGTGCTGATGATCATAAGCATCCTGATGATATTGGGCGTGGGAGCTGTTTCGATCTGGGACGGATTCAGAAGCGGGTTCACGTTCTCTCAGTTCTTCACAAGATTTGTGCTCATATTCACCATCTACAAGATCTATGACATGGTTTTCTTTGACTGGTTTCTTCTATGCAGATTCCACTTCTTCCAGTATTACTTTCCCGAGGTGGAGAGCGTCTACACCGGCCGGAAGTACGGATATAACATCAAAAGCCAGCTTTTGAAACTGCTGGTCATATTCCCGGCAGCTTCTGCGCTCGCCGCCTGGATCTGCACCTTGTTCTAAGAGCCCAACAAAGCCAATCAACACCCTTGCCGGTGTTGATTGGCTTTGCGTTTATTCTGTCACTGTATCCAACCGTGCTGCGGCCCTGCTCTTATCTTTCCCGGAAAAGTTCACGTTTCCCGAAATCATAAGCCGCCAAGCTGTCTCAGCCACGTCAAATTGCAGTCCAAAATGCCGGAAATAAGGCCAATTCGTCCTTGATTGAAGCGCGTAGCACTACTGCGGGCATCGCGTTTGGGCAAACAAAGGCATTGCGAATGGATGTATCTCAGCCAGCCTGTCCATGCCGAATCTCTTGCGTTCCATCCAGCCCGAACAAGTACTCAACACTTACCCCGTAGATATAGCCTATCTTCCACAGATCCGCCTCGTATACGCCTGTTTTCTCAGTCTTGCCCGTCTCACCATTCTCCCATTTCATAATGGTCTGCGGTGTTCTGCCAAGCTTGGATGCAAGAGATCCCACGTCATCCCCTGCCGCTGTTCTCACAGCCTTAAGTTGGGAACCAAAGACGGTGGGCTTGAAAGACAACCGCAGTTCAATAAGTGATAAGCTGATCTTATAATGCAGTGCATGGGACAGATGGAGCATGCAGGTTTCAAAGGATAGTCCGCGGAGCAGGGATTTTTTCAAGGATTCACGCTCGCGGCCATATTCTTTGCAGAGGATTTCCCGTTTTTTCCCCTCATCTTGTACGTCTGGCATACCGCTGCGCATATCCCATCGCTCTTCCAGTGTAAGCGAAGTTGGGTCGAATTCGTCGAGCCACTGTAGAAGAGCCATCTTATCCACGGTCTCTTGCCTATTCTCCCCTGCAGTTTCACCATGTTCCGTGTGCATGTTGTCTGCCGCGTCGCTTTCATCCACAGCGGTACGCGCAGTCCATGTAGGCGCCGAGGCCAGAATATCTTCGAACCTCCGTTTCTTGTGCGGCACAGGTATATTCTGCTCTGCCATCTTCTTTTCGATTTCGCAGAGAACGACGCTGGATTTGAAATAATCCTTCATCAGTCGTTTGCGTTCCGTTTCCGATTTGGTCCGCAGTATTTGATCGCAAAGGCGATCACTTATTGCGGTTTCTTCCTGCCAGATAAAGAAAAGATCCCCGTGCTTATTACGCAGCTTATATTGATGCATATGCTCACGTATGATCTCTTCCCTGACTTCTTCAGGGAGCTCCGCGGGATTGAATGTCTTTGGGTCGGTAAGTGTTACTGCCAGAGGGGATAATGCTTCCCGCACAATGTTCGGCATATGCTTCTCTTCCTTTACGATGATTTCAAGCGCATGTAATGGCCGCAAACAAAGTACAAATGCGTGTACTTTGTTTGAGCCAACAGGTTTCGTTCAAGTGGTGAATCACGGTAGATGCAATTCTGTTGATCTGTTTCTTTGGATTCCGTTTGATCACTTGCTTCAAGTGGTTCTTGTTTGATTTGGAAAGGATCTCAGTCCTTGCTGTACACGTCTGTTCGCTTTTCTTCTGCAGTATGTTTCATCTCCCCAGAGCCCATACGCCTGCGCTGATTCCCGTCATCACCGCCATCAGCACAACCATCCACAGAACAGTGGCCAGCACCGATTGATTGTGAACCTGGAAGAAGGGGTATGGCCCATCTACCTTACGGGTCCCGTTCAAGTACAGCATGGTCATGCCATAGACGAATGTTACGAGCACAGGCAGCCATACCATGTTGCTGTGCTCCTCTGCGAGAAGATAGAACGCGGTGGAGAGCACCGGACAGAGCACATGATGATAGAGCCCGTTTCCTGACCACAACAGCTTTTTCGGGTCACCGCCCATGGGGATCAGCACACAGGTCGTGACAAAGAAGGTCATCACCAGCATGCAGGTGCTCAGGTAACGAAGCACGGTGATCCAAGGCGGCTGTCCAAGGAGCGCCAACAGCAGCGCAGAGAGAGCGGTTACCAGATTGGAAAGCTGCGTATAGAACACGAGCGCCTTCCATTTCCGGCCGGGAAGGCTTAACGACATGCCACGCAGCTCCAACAGGAGTACGATTAGGCAAAGGGCTCTTGCTGTCATAATTCACCTGCCTCCTATCTCCATACGATCGATCGAATTACCGATTATGAAGCGATACAGAAAGGCCGCCTCATCCATATGCCAAACCACCAGTCCTGTGTTTTCTCCAGCATTTCCTGCTTAGCCCTGACCCCTATATTCTCGGTTTTTCCTCGTTTATCTTTCAGTTGTAGGCACTGCATGCCACTAACGATAATATTGGGTCATTTCGTCATCAGCTACGTTCCCAACAAAACACAGCACGCATTCTTCCGACCTATAGGTACATCGCTCATAAGAAAATGCCTTCATTGCATCCAATTCTACGCAGTCGCTCATTCAATCATGCTTTTCGCCATATTTAGCATATACTTTAGCGCTACTGTCAATTCATCTTGGTTCGTCGATGCCCCCCAACTAATCCTAATCGAATTCTCAATCCTATCATTTGAGAGTCCCATAGCTTTTAGCACATAGCTTGGCTCATATGAACTGGAATTACACGCTGAGCCATTTGAAATTCCACAGAATTGTTTGGAAGAAAGCATAAGGGCTTCTGATGAGACACCAGGAATACAGAGATTTAATGTGTTCGGAATTATGTATTCTATATTTCCGTTAATCTCATACGGTAATCTGGATTTCTCTAGCAATTCTATTACGCATTTCCTAAGTTCGATGCATTTTGCTATATTGTCTTCATGTTCTTGCGCCACATATTCGCAAGCCTTTCCCAGACCGGCAACTAATGCAACAGGAATTGTCCCAGGCCTAATTCCATGCTCTTGTTTACCTCCGTACATAATCCCCTTCACTGGAGGTAGTCGAAAATGCTTTTTTATTAGTACAAGTGCTCCTATCCCTTGTGGACCACCCATTTTATGAGCGCTCATTGAAAGCATATCATAGTGAATGTTCTTTAATTCAGTAACAAGTTTGCCAAAACTTTGTGTTGCATCAATGTGAAAGAAAACATCTGTATCTGATAAAAACTCCCCAATTTCTTGAACAGGTTGAATTACACCTGTTTCATTGTTAACATGCATCACACTGACAAGTAATGTATCTTTCCGAATAAGCCGCTTTATCTTTTCAGCTGAAATCCTTCCCGTAGGATCTGGATCTATAAAGTCAACCTCAAATCCTTCAGAAGCTAAATGCTTTACAGTCTCCAAAACTGCTTTATGTTCAATCGAAGTTGTTATAATATGTTTCCTATTTGATTCTAATGCATAAGACATTAATCCTTGCAAAGCAATATTATTACTTTCTGTTGCGCCACTAGTAAAAAAGACCTCCTCCTTCTTGATTCCTAAAAGTTCAGCAAAAGATGATCGTGCATTCTCAACAATTCTTCTGGCGGTCGTTCCAAACTCATGTGTTCTGCTATCTGCATTACCGAAGCATGTCTTATACACATCCACCATATAATCAAGCACGCGAGAATCTATAGGAGCAGATGCATTAAAATCCAAATAAACGCTCATTCACCTATACCTCCGTAGCAAGGTTAAATAAATCATCTATGCTCTTTATAAAATTAGTACCTGAGAGATACCCAATACCTCTCTCAAGATGAAGCTTAAAATACTTCGAAACTGTTTCATCATCGATAGGTAATCCTTTTTCGATACACCACATCTTAACTATAGCTTCATATAATTCGCTATATTCTCCAGCAAAAGTGAACCATGACATCTCCACATTGCTGTCAGCGATTATTTGAATATCAGTTGGAATCGTACCCTCACGAAGAGAATAACAAAGTGCCCACCTACATAATACGTTCCAGTTTTGTATTCCAGTCTTTCCTTTTAGTCTTGACAATTTTTCCTTCGCTTGACTAGATAATCTAATCTGCTTAACGATCATTATATTCACCCACAAAATAGCCTTTCTGAATTGTTGAACATTTTAAGGCATCATCATATACAAGTGTGTACTCATCTCCAACATT
>JAFUZB010000190.1 GCA_017476845.1 Clostridia bacterium | reverse complement strand
TAAACTGCATCATTCCCATAAGCATCGGAGCGATACCGAGCCAGATCACATTCGGGAAAATGAGCGGCAGTACATAGATCACGTAACTGAAGAGGCAGTTTGTGAACATCGCCGAAAACTGGTTCAAAGGGTATCTGTCCGACTGGTCACTCTCCTGAAGCAAAATATTCATGATCGCCGGTTCCCCACCCGGGAAACAGTATTCCTCAAACTGGTGGATGAGCATCGCCATGAAACTGACCGTGTTCAGGCGCAGCAAAACCGACATATCATTCCACTTGATGACGAGGAGAATCCCTGCGATTATTACGGGAATGAGACCGCATTCATACCAGTGCCTGTTCCAAAATTTCATATGCATCCCTCTTTTCTGAAAGTTATCATCAAACCGCTATTGTGCAACACAATGTTGCATGATATAATTCTAGCGATGAGCAGGGTGCTTATCAACCATCAATGTGAGACAAAGTGTTGCATGATAAGAGGAGTATCCATGAATAAGCAGCCGGAGGTCACTGAACAGACCAGAAAAAACTTGATAGCCGCTTGTTTTGATTTAATCAAAAGACAGGGAAAAGCTACGGTAAATGAGATAACAAAAGCAGCAGGATATAACCGATGCACGTTTTATCGGTATTTTACCGATGCGAGACAATTGTTGGATATTGTAGAAGATGAAATATGCGAGAACCTTGGAAATGCGGTATGCCAGGCTTCAACCGATTCTACGGAAGAAACGATGGATGCTTTTGCCGCCGTCTATACCACTTACGGATCATATATTTCCGTACTGTTGGGAGAACATGGCGATCCTGTTTTTCGGACAAAGATGAGAAAGATAGCCGAACCTGCAATTATTAAGCGCTTCCATATCTCCGCTGAGAATGAGGCGGAAGCTGCTCTCAAGACAGAATATATCATATCTGCCGCACTCGGTACGATCATCCGCTGGTATGACCTTGATATGCCTATAAGCACAAGAAAACTGGCAGAGCTTATTGTTGGGGTGGCCAGTCATGGGATCATGTAAGTAAGATAGTAATTGACAATTCCAGTTTCCTTATGAGGTGGTGATGATCATGTATGCAGCGCGGACAGCCGGAAAAGTCTGCACTACAGGCGATTTTGTACTTTCAAGCCATTCAAATTTAGGGGTCGCAAAAGGGGTTACATTTTCAAGCGATTGCTCCTCACTTTCAAGCGATACCCCAAAATGTGAAAGACTTGAACGTATCACAAAGGTGAGGTTGTGGGAGGCACTGGGGTATGACGAGACGCTTGTGTACGAGAATAGGGAGGATGATCTTCGTGAAGTCACGATTCGTGATTTCATAGGAATAGATTGGAATGTGGAGAGACAAAACCGTTTAAGGTCACAAATTGTGACCTCAAAAGCGGAGGTACATATGGTAAAGCACGATCAAGATAAGAATTAGTACCTGTTATTGCAGATACGAAAGATATCAAGAATCTGATGCCTACACAGGCTGACAACTCGGGTTTTTACCGCCTCATTTCGTGAATGCACAGTCATTTCAATAACCGCAATTGGAGGTGTACTTCATGGCGATTGCGTCGAGAAAAGATGTTAACGAGATGCTGCATGACAACAAAGATAGGATGAGGACAAGGACAGAAATCATTAATAGCTTTTACAATCAGATCGATGAGGACGGACGGCTTCAGAAAAACAGACATGGTCAAATGGAGTACTATACTACGATGACCTATATCCATCGTTATACTACATTTCACTCCAAGATACTTGAGGTTGGGGCTGGAACCGGGAGATATACCATTGCCCTCGCTAAAGAGGGCATGGATGTGACGGCTGTCGAACTGGTCGAGAGCAATCTTGCAGTTCTCAGAGAAAACAGCAAGGGAATGGAAAACATTCAATCATTCCAAGGTGATGCAACGGATTTGAGCCGATTTCCGGATAACTCCTTTGATGTGACGCTGTTCCTCGGTCCGATGTATCACCTGTATGAAACAGACGAAGTGAACCGTGCCATTGATGAAGCAATTCGGGTTACAAAGCCCAGTGGCGTTATTTTCTTTGCCTTCATCTCTGTGTTTGCCATTATGTATGCAAACTATTTCTATGGAAATTGGGCTGAGGGACTGGAAGAGAACTTTACGAATGCTAATCAGGTAAGACATTTCAAAGAGCAGCTGTTTACAGGATACGATGTTACGGAGTTTGAAGCACTATTTCACGAGAAACCAGTCGAATGGATAACGACAACGGGTGTGGACGGAATGGTGGAGCCCATAGAGAAGCGGCCTGACTTTTCCATGTCGGATAAGGATTTTGATGCTTTTGTTGAATGGTATCTGGCTTTTTCCGAAAAGCGTGAGCTATTGGGAACCACAAATCATCTTCTGTATATCTGCCGCAAGCACGCATAAGGCATAGACAAAACGAGAGCAATTTGCATTTTTCGCAAATTGCTCGATAAAACGCACCCTGGAAACTGACTGCTTCACAAAACGAGGTGTATTCCATGTCCATCAAACGACTATGCGCTCTCGCCCTCGCGGGTACCATGCTTGCCTGCGTGGCTACGGCCGAGTCCATCTCGACCGTTACTGTTGATCCTTCCCGTCTCTCCGAGGTAGGAGACGGCCTGTTTGAAGGCTGGGGAACCAGTCTGTGCTGGTGGGCCAACCGGATCGGGTACTCAGACAAGCTCGCCGAGCTCGCAGCCGAAGCCTTCTGCAATCCGGAGACCGGACTCGGCCTGAATATCCTCCGCTACAACATCGGCGGCGGGGATGATCCCACACACGACCATATTACTCGCACCGACTCCATGATCCCCGGATTCTGGGCAAACCCTGTCTACAACGAGAGTGAAGGGACCTACACCTGGGATTGGGATTGGTCGCAGGATGCGCGCCAGCGCAATGTCCTTGAGAAATGCATTGCGGCCTATGGCCCCGGTATCCTGGTGGAAGGCTTCTCCAACTCTCCGCCCTACTTCATGACCAAATCCGGCTGCTCCTCCGGCGCCAAGATGGCCTTTCAGAACAATCTGCGGGACGATGCCTATGAGGCATTCGCACGCTATCTCGCAGAGGTCGCAGCCCACTTTGATGAGGCCTTCGGCATCCGCTTTCAGAGCCTCTCGCCCATGAATGAACCCAACACCAGCTACTGGGGCGCGATGAGCCCCAAGCAGGAGGGCTGCCATTTCGATCCCGGTCTCTCCCAGTCGCGTATCCTGACCGCTCTGTCTGAGAAGCTCGCAGAAAAGGGCCTGTCCGATATCCAGATCGCGGGCACGGATGAGACGAGCATTGATACCCAGGCGCTCTCACTCTCCCAGCTCTCAGAGGAAGCACTTTCCGCGATCTCTCGCGTTGACACGCACAGCTATGCAGGCTCGGGAAGAGAGTTCCTCCGCTCGCAGACCCTGCTGCGAGGAAAGAACCTCTGGATGTCCGAGGTCGACGGCGGGGATACGCTCGGAAAGGACGCCGGGGAAATGGGTGCCGGGCTCTGGCTGGCACGCCGGATCATGGAGGACCTCAATGGACTGACACCCAGCGCCTGGGTGCTATGGCAGGTGATTGACAGTCACATCTCTCAGGAGGGGTATCTCGGACGTACCGACACCGGTATGGTCGACCTAAACGGCGGCTACTGGGGCGTGTCCGTCATGGACCATGATGCGCAGCAGCTTCTCCTGACCCAGAAATACTATGTCTTCGGCCAGTTCACACGGCACATCCGCCCCGGCATGCAGCTCATCGCCATGCAGGGAGATGCGGTCTGTGCCCGCGATCCGAAAACAGGTGCGCTCGTAATCGTCCTCATGAATGCCGACAGCGACGAAAAGACCGTGCGCATCGACACAAGTGCCTTGGGCACCGCCATTCCCGCCTCCACGCCTGTTCACGTCACGCGCACCAGCGGAAGCCTTATTGGCGGTGAGCATTGGGCCACACTCGCCTCGCTTGCAACCGATGCTTCCGGCTTTACCGCTCAGCTTCTCCCCTATTCAGTCACCACCTACACAATTGCCCCGTAAAGGAGGATCCGCTATGTTCCTGTGCACCGACGAAACTGTTGATCTGGCAAGCTATCCCTACCATGTCCGCGATGTCCACATCAGCGATCCCTTTATTCTGGCCGATCCGGTCAGCGGGAAGTATTACACCTACGTGCAGTTTCCCGACCTGAAGCGCTTTCCGGATCTTCCCGCCGGACGTGGGCGCTTCTTCGTCCTGGAAAGCCCGGATCTCATTCACTGGTCCAAACCCGAGGTCTGCTTTGAGAAGGAGGACTTCTGGGCTGACCTGGACTACTGGGCACCCGAATGCCATCTGTGGAAGGGCCAGTACTACCTGATCTCTTCCTTCCGCGCCACTGGCACCTACAGACGGTGCCAGTGCCTAGTCGCACCTTCCCCCAAAGGTCCCTTCCGCCCGGTCAAGCAGACCCCTGTCACCCCCGAGGGATGGCAGTGTCTGGACGGTACCCTCTATGTCGATCCTTCCGGGAAGCCCTGGCTTGTCTTCTGCCACGAGTGGCTACAGGTCGAGGACGGACAGATCTGTGCCGTTCCGCTCTCGGACGATCTCGGGGAAGCCATCGGCGAACCCATCATTCTCTTCCGCGCCTCTGACGCCGCATGGACCGGAAGCATCATCCGCGGTGGCGGTGTCACCGACGGGCCCTTCCTCTATCGGCTTGAGAGCGGAAAGCTCATCATGCTCTGGTCCAGCTTTGCAGGTGACGGCGCCTACGCCGTCTCCTATGCCACCAGCGCCTTCGGGGATATCCGCGGACCATGGATCCAGCAGAAGGAGCCGCTCTATGCCATGGACGGCGCCCATGCCATGCTCTTCCACACCTTCTCGGGCCAGCTGATGATGTCCTGTCACTGCCCTAACGACCATGCCAGGAAGCGCATCCTGCTCTTTGAGATGGAAGAGACTGCGGACGGAATCCACATCATCAACGAGGTGACCGGAAACTGGTACGGGGCCATCGGCGGACATGGCGGGCGCTATGCCTACAGCGCCCCGTGTATTGAGGCTCCCTGCTTCAGCCGGGAGCCCAGAAAAGCCCCTTGATGAAGGGAGACAGAATATGTTTCGATTTGCCATTATGGGTGCCGGCGGTATCGCTGCGCACTTTGTCAAAGCCATGGATGTGACCGGCGCCAGCGTTTGCGCGATCGCATCCAAGTCCCTTTCCCGCGCCCAAGCCTTTGCGAAGGCCAACGGGATCGCTTCCGCCTACGGCGATTATGCGCAGATGCTGGAAAAGGAAAAGCCGGATGCCGTCTATATCGCTGTGACACAGCAGGACCATGCCCGTCTCACCGATCTGTGCGTCTCCTACGGCATCCCGGTACTGTGCGAAAAAGCTATGTTCAGCAACGGCTATGAGGCGGATGAAGTATTCTCCCATGCAGAAGAGGCCGGCGTCTTCACCATGGAAGCGCTATGGTCCCGCTTTCTTCCGTCCACAAACCGGGTGCGCTCCTGGCTGGAAAACGGAGAGATTGGGGATATCGCCCTCGCTGAGTTCGGTATCGGCTTTCAGGCACCGCCCGATCCCGAAAACCGTTTCTTCAATCCGAAACTCCACGGTGGCGCCATGTATGATCTGACAGTGTACGGTTATGAGATCCTAACCTGGCTCTTCGGTGAAAATCTGTACATCGAGAACGTCGCTGTGTCGATCGCAGACACCGGTGTGGATGCCACTGACTTCATTGTCTTGAGACAGAAAAACAGCCTGTTCACCATCCGTACAAGCTTGATCACGCCCATCGAAGAACGCATGGTCATCTATGGCACACGCGGAAAAATCATTGTCCCCAAGCCGCATATTGGCGGTCAGGCGGACCTTCTTGGCCCAGACGGCGAAGTCCGCGAGCACTTTGTGGACACGGTGACGCAGCATGGCTTCTCCTATGAGATCGAGGAAACCATGCGGTGTATCCGTGAAGGCAAGCTGGAAAGCCCGATTGTATCCCATGCAAGCACACTTGGTTGCGCAAAGTTCTTTGATGTCATGCACCTGAACTGACCGGTTACACCATCTCCCAGGAAAAGAACTCGGGTCCGGTAGATACCGGACCCGAACACTTTTCCTGCGCTATGCCCTGAAGTCTATTCCTCGGAGAGAGACCATCACGAGGCGGTGGTTTCTCCGCCCTCCCAGACGGCTCTGTAGCGGACATAGAAGATGATACAGATAATGGAGGAGAGAAGCGATCCCAGTGCCGGGGCAAGGCCCATCGCATAGAGCGTTTCCGGATACAGGTGCGTTGCAAGAAGCGCGCCCGGGATGCGCACCAGGACCACCGAGAGCATGTTGTGAATGAAGGACAGCATGGACTTCTGATATGCACAGAAGAACCCGCTGAAGCAGAAGTGCATCCCTGCCAGCATGCAGTCAAACACATAGGTGCGCAGATACTGACCGCCCAGAAGGATCACCTTAGGCTCCTCGCGCGCAAACAGGCGAACGATATCCTCCGACAAGAACTGGCAGAGAATACTCACGATCAGTCCAAAGCCCACCGAGATACCCAGGGCATACTGCAGCGTCTTCCGGCTTCTGTCATGTCGGCATGCCCCCGCGTTCTGTGCACAGAGGGTAGAGACAGAGGACAGCATGGCAGAGGGCACCAGAAACAGGAAACTGATCACCTTCTCGACAATCCCGATCGCTGCCGCAACCTCCACGCCGCGCCGGTTCCC
>JAFUZB010000189.1 GCA_017476845.1 Clostridia bacterium | reverse complement strand
TCTATCTGCTTCCGGACCTGAAGCGGGCAAAGGAGATCGGCATCTTTTCCGTGATTACCTCCGCCATGAACCAGGCCTTCTTCACCATTTCCATCGGTGTGGGCGCCATGGAGATTTTCGGCTCGTACATGGCCAAGGACAAGACACTCATGACAGAGTCGGTGTGGATCTGTGCGCTGGATACCTTTGTTGCACTCATGAGCGGCCTGATCATCTTTCCGGCTTGCTTCAGCTATGGTGTCCAGACCGATGCGGGACCTTCCCTGGTCTTTGTCACGCTCCCGCATGTTTTCCTGAACATGGAACATGGGGAGTTCTTCGGTGCCTGTTTCTTTCTGTTCATGACCTTTGCAAGCTTTTCCACGGTCATCGCCGTCTTTGAGAATATCATCTCCTTCGGTGTGGAGGAATGCAGACTCTCCCGCAAGTATGCCGCACTCACCGGCTGCGTGATGATGCTGCTTTTGTCGCTGCCAAGCGCACTTGGATACAATACCTGGTCGCATGTGCATCTCATCGGGGGAAGAGACATTCTCGACAGTGTGGACTATGTTGTCAGCAATCTCTTGCTTCCGGGCGGTGCTTTGGTCTATCTCCTCTTCTGCTCCACCAAGTGGGGCTGGGGGTTTGATCAGTACCTGGAGGAGGCAAACACGGGTGTGGGCATTCGGATTTCCCCTGCACTCAAACCCTTTTTCCGCTATATCCTGCCGCTGTTGATCCTCGTGATTCTTGTGCAGGGACTGATGTGCTAAAAAGATCGGCAATGCCTAATATGCGGCATTGCCGGTCTTTTTAGCGGGACGTTAGGTCCCTGTGCACGGCCTGTGCACAGGCAAGACCGTCTGCGATCGCGCGGACCACCAGACTCTGCCCCGTGCGGGCATCGCCTGTGACATAGAGTCGGTCGCGGACACGGTAGTTTTCCTGGAGGATACGGCCCCGGGTGTCAGAAGGGAGGTCGAAGGCCTCCTGCGTAACGGGGTCACATCCCACAAAGCCCATGGCGAGGAGCATCATATCGCAGGGAACGGTACGAGCGGTCTCCGGAATCGGCTCGCGCGTGCCGTTGCCTGTCAGGTGTACCTTTGCGATTCTGGCCGCGCGGATGTTTCCGCTTTCATCGGTCTCCACCCCGGTACAGGTCGTCTCGTACAGGCGCGGATCCTGCCCGAAGCGGGAGACGGCCTCCTCCTGTCCGTAATCGGTACGGAGTGTGCGGGGCCATTCGGGCCAGGGATTGGCGGGAGTACGATCGACAGGCGGGGCAGGAAGCAGTTCGAGCTGCAGAACAGAAGCGCAGCCCTGGCGGAGGACGGTGGCTACGCAGTCGTTCCCGGTGTCCCCTCCGCCGATGACAATCACGTGCTTGCCTTGCGCGGAGAGTGAGAAGGCTTCTCCCGAAAGAAGGTCGCGCGTTGTCTCGGAGAGAAAGTCTACGGCAAACAGTACATTGCCCGCGGGGAGCCCCGGGACCTTAAGTGCACGCGGTTTTCTTGCGCCCGCGGCCAGAATGACACTGTCAAAGCCTTCTGTGTTTTCTGGGGTAGCCGCCGTGCCGGTCAGGAAACGAATGCCGGCTGCCTCCATAAGACGGATGCGGCGCGCGACAATCGCCTTTTCCAGCATCATATTGGGAATCCCGTACATGAGAAGACCGCCGGGCAGAGCATCCCGTTCAAAAACGGTGACCGCATGGCCTCTTTGGCGCAGACTGTCGGCGGCGGCAAGCCCGGAGGGTCCGGAGCCCACGACAGCCACCGATATACCGCTCTCCTCAAGGGGCGTGCGCGGAAGGATCCAACCGCGTGCGAACCCGGTTTCGATGAGATAGAGCTCATTGTCGCGGTTGGTGGTGGCGTTTGCATCCAGCATGCAGGCCTTCTCGCACAGTGCGGGGCAGACGCGGGAGGTAAACTCCGGAAATGGGCTGGTCTTTGTCAGACGCTCAAGCGCTGCGCGTGCATCGCCGCGGTAGATTAGGTCGTTACACTCGGGAATCAGGTTGTGCAGCGGACAGCCGTAGTCGGACTGGCAGAAGGGGACGCCGCAGTTCATACAGCGCGCCGCTTGCAGTCTGCGCGCCTGTTCGGAAAGCGGAGCGGCGTGCAGGGAGGCATAGTCCAAAGCACGCGCTTCAGGGGCCCGGTCAGGGTTGGGTGTGCGGGGATACTCCAGAAAACCGGTGGGCTTACCCATAGGGCTCACATCCTTTCAGCGGCCTCTTCCTCCAGAAGCAGGCGGTACTCGGTAGGGATAATCATGCGGAAAAGCGGGAGCCAGGCGTCAAAGTGCGCCATGATCTGCGTAGCAAAGGGGGAGTGGGTATATTCCACATGGCGCGAGATCATTTCCAGCAGCTCCTTGGCACGCACAGGATCGCTCAGACCATACACCTCGACCAGCTCCGTGTTAAGGTGCTCGCCGAGAGTACCGTCGCGGTCAAGAACGTAGGCGATCCCGCCCGACATGCCGGCGGCAAAATTGTCGCCTATGCTCCCGAGAATGACGGCACGTCCGCCGGTCATATATTCACACCCGTGATCGCCAACGCCCTCCACAACAGCGATGGCGCCGGAATTGCGCACGCAGAAGCGTTCGCCGGCCTGACCGGCTATGTAGGCTTCCCCGGAGGTGGCACCGTATAGGGCCACATTTCCGATGAGCGCATCCCCGACGCCAAACTTCCCATCTGCGGGCGGAAGCACCATGATCGTGCCTCCGGAAAGGCCCTTACCGAGGTAATCGTTGGCGACACCGAGCAGCTGAAGTCGGTAGGGAGCCGGCAGGAAGGCGCCGAAGGACTGACCTCCGCAGCCGTGCACGGAGAGCTCCCGATGGTCATCGTCAAGGAGCAGACCGAAGGTGCGGTCGGTATTGCGCACGAGCATGTCCTGCGCGGGATGCCTGTCGGCCCGCTCCTCCAGATGGAAGGCGTAGGCGGACGAGGCCTCAAAGTGCCGGTTCTGGGAAAAGCCCGTCAGGGCGGAGAGACTGTGTGGGGCACCTTCTGTGAGCTTAAGGAGATCACCTCTCCCAACCAGGGAATCCACATCCCTTGCGCCGAGGCGTGCCATGATGGCCCGCAACTGCCGGGCGACAAAGCGCATGAAGGTCTCCACATACGCAGGCTTTCCGACAAAACGTCTCCTGAGCTCTGGACGCTGTGTGGCGATGCCGAAGGGACAGGTGTCCTGATTACACACGCGCATCATCCGGCATCCGAGCACGACCAAGGGCGCTGTGGCAAAGGCAAAGTGCTCTGCGCCGAGAAGAAGGGCCACCGCGACATCGCGCCCGGTCATGAGCTTGCCGTCGGTTTCCAGGGTAACCATTTCCCGGAGCCCGTTATGACACAGGCTTTGGTGGGCCTCGCTCAGACCAATTTCCCAGGGAAGCCCCGCGCCGTGAATGGAGGTGAGCGGTGCAGCTCCGGTTCCGCCTTCTCCGCCGGAGATGAGGACAGAGCGTGCTCCGGCCTTGGCCACACCCGAGGCGATGGTGCCCACGCCGCGCTCGGAGACGAGCTTGACGGAGATATCGCTGCGGGGATTGGCACACTTCAGATCATAGATGAGCTGGGAAAGATCCTCGATGGAGTAGATATCATGGTGCGGGGGCGGAGAGATGAGGGAGATGCCGGGGGTCGAGCAGCGCGTCCGTGCCACCTCGGCAGTGACCTTTTTCCCGGGCAGATGTCCGCCCTCTCCGGGCTTGGCGCCCTGGGCCATCTTGATCTGTATCTCCTGCGCCGAGCGCAGATAGGGAAGCGTCACGCCAAAGCGCCCGGAGGCGACCTGCTTGATGGCGGAATTGAGGTCGGTGTGCAGTCGCTCGGGCAATTCGCCGCCCTCGCCCGTATTGGAGCGAGCGCCCAGATGGTTCATGGCAAGGGCCAAGCACTCATGGGCTTCCTTGGAGAGCGAGCCGTAGGACATGGCACCGGTGCGGAAACGCGCGACAATGCTGTCTTCGCTCTCCACTTCGTTTAGCGGTACGGGCGTGCAGGCCTCAAACCGGAAGTCCAGGAGACCCCGGATGGTGCGCGGCCCCTTCTCCGTAAGCGTTTTTGCGTAGGTCTCAAAGAGGGCAAAGTCCTCCGTCCACACCGATTGCTGCAGGAGATGAATGATCTCCGGGCTGTACAGATGCTCCTCAGCCTGAGGACCTGTGCGCAGTTTGTGTCTGCCGACACTGTCCAGGAGATGATCTGTCTCGCCCTCGCGGAAGGCCCTGTCATGGTGCCACAGACTGTTTTCTGCGATCTCACACAGTCCCATATTGCCAAGAGCGCAGGGGGTATTGGTGAAATACTTCTCCACGAACCCTGCCTCCAGCCCGATGGCCTCAAAGAGCTGTGCACTCTGATAGGCTTGCAGGGTGGAGACACCCATCTTGGAGGCGATGTGCAGTATGCCCTCGGTGAGCGCACGGTTGTAGTCTGCAATCGCCGTGCCGGCGGGCTTTTTGATCTGCCCTTTTTCGCAAAGTGCGCTAATGCACTCATGGGCGAGATAGGGGTTGATGGCCCGCGCGCCGTAGGCGACGAGCAGTGCCATCTGGTGACTGTCGCGCGGTTCACCGCTCTCCAGGACAACCGAGACGGCGGTACGCATATTCTCCCGGACCAGATACTGTTCCAGGGCCGATACGGCAAGGAGCGAGGGCAGCGCGGGACGCTCACGGCTAAGACCTCTGTCAGAGAGAATCAGAATGTTGGTGCCACGCCGGTAGGCCTGGCCTGCCGCATTGAACAGATCCTCCAACGCCTGGGCCATCCCCTGACGTCTGTCGTAGAGAAGCGACAGCGTCTCTGTCTGAAAGGCAGGGGAGGCGATATTGCGAATGCGGGAGAGCTCCTCGGCGGTGATGACGGGTGAGGGAAGCTCCAGCACCCGGCAGTTTTCCGCACAGGGGTTGAGAAGGTTGCCGTCGTCGCCGATATAGACCGCGCAGTCGGTCCTGCGCTTCTCCCTGCGCGCATCAATGGGCGGATTGGTGACCTGGGCAAAGCGCTGCTTGAAGAAGGCAAACAGGGACGGATGCGTGCGGGACAGCATGGCCAGCGGTTCGTCTGCACCCATGGCGCCGATGGGCTCTGTGCCCTTGTCCGCCATGGGGAGGATGACATCCTGGATATCCTCCCAGGTATAGCCGAAGGCCATGAGAAGGGTGCGGCGAAGGCTCTGGGAAGCGCGCGTTTCCCGAAGGTCACTGACAGGCAGGTCGGACAGATGCAGAATGCCCTCGCGCGTCCATGTCGCGTAGGGCAGCTGGGACGCATAGCGTGTCTTGAGCGCTTCCCCCTCCAGGAGCTCTCCGGTCTTTAGGTCGGCGCAGAGAATATCACCGCTCTTCAGCCGCCATCTGCGCACAGTCACAGGGCTCTCCTCGTAGAGGACATCTGCTTCGGATGCGATGATGATGCGCCCGTCCTCGCTCTGGGAGACTCTGAGGGGCCGGAGTCCATTTCGGTCCAGAGAGGCACAGACGGTGTCTCCGTCGGTATAGACAAGAGCGGCCGGACCATCCCAGGGCTCCATCATGGTGGCATAGTAGCGGTACATGTCCCGCCAGGCGGTGGGCCGGGCATTCCCTTGCCAGGCCTCCGGAAGAAGGACCATCGCGGCAAGGGGAAGCGGGAACCCGTTCATATACAGAAATTCCAGGGTGTTATCCAGCATCATGGAATCGGACCCGTCAGGGTCCACGACCGGATATACACTGCTTAAAGCACCGCGCAGTGCCGACGATTTCATGGTTTCCTCTCGCGCAAGCATGCGGTCGGCATTGCCGCGGATGGTATTGATCTCCCCATTGTGCAGCAGCATGCGCTGGGGATGCGCACGCGACCAGGAGGGCGTGGTGTTAGTGGAAAAGCGGGAGTGTACAAGGGCCATCTGCGAGGCGTAGTCCGGGGAGGAAAGGTCTAGGTAGAAGGTGCGCAGCTGGTCTACGAGCATCATGCCCTTATAGACGAGGGTCCGGGAGGAGAGGGAGCAGACATAGGTGTCGCTCTGCCTTTTTTCAAAGGTGCGCCTGAGCACGTAGAGCCTCCGGTCAAAGGTCACGGCATCGGGAAGCGCTTCGGGCCGGCGCACGAAGCCTTGGCGGATGATGGGGAGAGAGGCGCGCGCCCCTTCGCCGAGAAGGGAGGGATCGATCGGTACATCGCGCCATGCGAGAAAGCGGAAGCCCTGTACACGGCATATTTCCTCAAAATCCGCCGCGGCTGCCCTGGCCTTTTCGGGCAATGGCGGGAAGAAGAACATGCCCACGGCATAATCCCATTTCTCTCCCAGCGCAACTCCGCTTTTCTGCGCCCAGGCGGAAAAAAGGGCGTGCGGAAGCTGGGTGAGGATGCCGACGCCATCGCCCGTCGTCCCCTTGGCATCGCAGCCGGCGCGGTGGGAGAGGCGCTCGACAATGGTGAGCGCATCGCTCACTGTCCGGTGAGAGGGCGCAGACTTCAGGTCAATGACGGCACCGACACCGCAGGCGTCGTGACCAAAGCGCAGATCCAGCATGGGGTATGCCATGGGTCATCATCTTCCTTTGCATTGGTGGGATGGTTATTTCAGATCCTTGAGATAGATATCCATAGAGAGGTTGCCTTCCAGGATTTTATTTGCGGTTTCCTGCATGCGCATGCCCAGCCGCATACTAATTTTCTGCATGAGACGGTGTGCGTCGGGCTCGGTCAGCGCGTAGTCGTCCATGAGACGCTGTTTGGCGACAGCGACATCCTCCTTGTCCTGGACGCTTCTGTGCGGCATGCGCTTATAGTGGAGCTGGAGGAGCATGTTGACCGAGGCTGTGATCTCCGCTGCCGAGGCCGGCAGCTTGAGATGAAAGACCTCCGGGTGCTCCACCAGGGCCAACTGCTCGGCTCGCCCAAGCACGAGAATCAGGGCACGGGCCCCCAGATCATAGGCGAGGGCGTCCGAGGTACGGTCGGGAAAGCGCACTGCGGTGATGAGGATGCCGTCCTGACATTGGTTGAAGGCGCGCATGACCTCATTGCCGGTCATGCAGGTCCGGAAGACCTCCAGACCTGCATGCTCGAGCATGTCGGTGATGTTACGGTTGATCTGTTTGTCCGGGAAGGCCACAATAATCTTGGCCATATAGGTTACCTCCGTAAGGGCAGGCAGGTCTCAGTTCCGTAAAGGCGGGCGAGGGCGCCCGGGGAGCATCAGTAGGAGATGAGGTAGCGCTCCACTTCCCAGGAGGAGACGTGGGTGCGATAGGCATCCCATTCCTTGTATTTGCCCTCGGAGTACTGGGTGACGACATGCTGGCCCAGGGTCTCGCAGATCAGGCTGTCACGGAGCATGAGGTCGACTGCCTCCTTGAGGTTGGCGGGAAGGCTCTGGATGCCATAGGATTCACGGGTGGCTTCATCCATGGCAAAGATGTTGGCGGTGACCTCCTCGGGCGGGGTCAGCCCCTTTTCGATGCCGTCAAGGCCGGCAGCCAGGCAGACCGCGAGCTCCAGATAGGGGTTGCAGGAAGGATCCGGGCAGCGCAGCTCTACGCGGGTGGACTGACCGCGGGCGGCGGGAATACGGATGAGCGCGGAGCGGTTGGAAGCCGACCAGGCAAGGTAACAGGGAGCCTCGTATCCGGGAACCAGACGCTTATAGGAGTTGACAAGGGGATTGGTGATGGCTGCCATGGAGCGCATATGGGTAAGAATACCCGCGATAAAGCTGTAGGCTTCTTTGGAAAGTCCCAGACCCTTGGGGTCATCCGGGTCGGCGAAAACGTTCTTTCCGTCCTTGAACAGGGACATGTTGGTGTGCATGCCGCTTCCGGTGATGCCGTAGACCGGCTTGGGCATGAAGGTGGCGTGGAGACCGTTCTTCTGGGCGAGGGATTTGACGCACAGCTTGAAGGTCATGATATTGTCCGCTGCGCTGAGGGCATCGGCATACTTGAAGTCAATCTCGTGCTGACCGCGCGCCACCTCATGGTGGGATGCTTCGATCTCAAAGCCCATCTGCTCCAGGGCCAGACAGATCTCGCGGCGGGTGCTCTCTCCGTGGTCCAACGGGCCGAGGTCAAAGTAACCCGCCTCATCGGCAGTCTCAGTAGTCGGATGTCCCTTCTCATCGGTCTGGAAAAGGAAAAACTCGCATTCCGGACCGACATTGAAGGCGTAACCCATGTCAGCGGCCTTTTTGAGGGCGCGTTTGAGGGTTCCGCGCGGATCGCCGACAAAGGGGGTTCCGTCGGGATTGAAGACATCGCAGATCAGGCGGGCAACCTTGCCGTGCTGAGGACGCCAGGGAAGGATCGCGAAGGAATCCAGGTCGGGATGCAGGTACTGGTCGGATTCCTGAATGCGTACGAAGCCCTCAATGGAGCTTCCGTCGATCATGATCTGGTTGTTGACGGCCTTTTCGATCTGCGAGGCGGTAATGGCCACGTTCTTGAGCTGGCCAAAGATGTCCGTGAACTGCATGCGGATAAATTCAACGTCCCCTTCGCGGACCATGCGGATGATGTCTTCTTTGCTGTACTTACTCATAAGCTTAGCCTCCAAACGGATGTGATGTGGGGATAAAGGAAAAAGCAAGCGCACCCCTTGAGGCACCCTTGCTTCATGACTCCATTCTAGGCAGACCGGCATGCAGTGTCAATAGGAGGAACACGAGAAAAACAGCCCCGAAAAAGCAGCCCCATTCAATGGAAAAGACAGGCAGGCGGCAACCGCATGCCGTAGCGGCTGATTTGCCGGCAGATGGTAACGCAAAGATGTGGTATGATGATTCCGACCAATTGCGATGTCTTTTCTCTCTGCCGGGAGGTTTGTAGTGCAAAGCGGACAAACAGATGCCGCTTTGCCACGCGTAAAAAAGCTCCTGAGGATTGAAAGGACGCGCACAAGCGGCATTGGACGGAGGAAGACGATGGGCGTTTCAAGGGTTGTGAAACAGACCTTTACTGTGATTGGAATCGAAGGTTCTACGAAGGACGGAAGCGGCTTCATTGAAAAGCTCTGGAATGAGGCCAACGCACGCTTTGAGGAAATCAAGGACTTGTGTAAGCGGGATGAGGACGGCGCTTTCGTTGGCTTTTGGGGCGCGATGAGCGATTTTACGCACAGCTTCAAGCCCTGGGAGGGCTTTTCACAAGGGTTATATCTTGCGGGCGCAGAGTGTGAGGACAACGCCGAAGCGCCGAGCGGATGGACCAAATGGGTCGTTCCTTCCTTTGAGTATCTTCGCTTCGATGGCCAAGTGTATGCTTTTGAGCAGGCGATGAAGTATGTGAGAGACAACGGGTTTTCGCTGGCAGGCGCGGTGCACGACTTTACCGATCCCCATACCGGAAGAGGATACCTTTACGTCCCGATAAATAGACTGGACTGACCTATTCCCAGTTCCAAAGATGGGTAGAGACGGAAAAGAAGCAAGTACGCATCGGAGGGCTTGGCAGTACCCGACTGCCTGCGGTACACACCCTATCGGTAGAGAAGATGAAGGAGGACTATATGCCTTGTTGGAATGAAGAAGCGGAAAGAATCATGACGGAACGTTTTGGAAAGGACACAGTGATCGCACTGGCAACGACAGCAGATCTCGTTCCGTATGTGAGATACGTAAACGCATACTATGAGAACGGATGTTTCTATACGATCACCTATGCGCATTCCAACAAAATGAAACACATCGAGAAGAATCCCGTTGTTGCCATCGCCGGTGATTGGTTTACGGCGCATGGCAAGGGAGTGAGCCTTGGCTTCTTTGGAAGAGAGGAAAATGCGCAAATTGCCGAAAAACTCCGAAAAGCATTTGCAGCATGGATAGGCAACGGGCACAATGATTTTGAAGATAAGAACACCATCATTCTATGTGTGGAATTGACCGATGGGGTATTGCTCTCGCACGGCACAAGATATGCTTTTCAAATGATGGATGGCCAGCCAGGGACCGCAGAAAGTATCAGCGATACACATCAGGCCGGGAAGCACGGAGAGGAAGACGTGAAACGGGCGCAAAGCCTTGCGGTTTCTACATTTGTGGTGCGCTTTGAAAGGCGCGCGGTTTGACACTGTATAGGCAATATGCTACAATCGCACGCAACCGGGGCATGCCCCGGACACAGATACATCCAGGCAGGAGGTGGAGACATGGGAAGCAAGGAAAGAATGCTCATTACCGGAGCCAATCCCCTTGAGGGCGAAGTGCATATCTCGGGAGGAAAGAATACCTCCGTTGCCGTGGTTCCCGCTGTGCTCCTGGCCGATGATGTCTGTACGATTGAGAATATACCGGACATTGAGGATGTGCATGCGCTGGCCGATATTCTGCGCTCTCTTGGGGCCAAGGTGGATTATGAACCCGGGGTTCATATCCGCATCGACCCTCGGGGTGTGGAAGGCTGGCAGGTGGATTATCGCAAGGCGCGCAAGCTGCGTGCGAGCTACTACTTCCTGGGCGCATTGCTTGGACGCTGCGGAAAGGCCGAAGTTGCTTATCCCGGCGGCTGCAAGATCGGCTCGCGTCCCATTGATCAGCATCTCAAAGGGTTTATGGCCCTGGGTGCCGAGGCGGAGGAGCGGGGCGGCGTTATCACCGCCAATGCCAAGGAGCTTGTGGGCACCGATATCTTCTTTGATATGGTGACCGTGGGCGGAACGATCAATGTCATGCTCGCTGCCGTCAAGGCCGCAGGCAAGACGGTGATTTATAACGCTGCCAAGGAGCCGCATATCGTAGACCTGGCGAACTTCCTCAACAGCATGGGCGCCAACATCAAGGGCGCGGGAACCGATGTCATCCGCATCAAGGGCGTTCCGCACCTGCATGGAACGACCTACGCTGTGATCCCCGATCAGATTGAGACGGGTACCCTGATGATTGCGGCGGCAGCGACACGCGGCGATGTCATGATCACCGGCTGCATCCCCACGCATATGGAGGCACTCACCGCCAAGCTTCTGGAGATGGGCGTGCGGGTGACAGACCTGGACGATGCCATCCGCGTGCGCTTCCAGAATGCCTATCGCGCTGTCAACGTGAAAACGCAGGTCTATCCGGGATTTCCCACCGATCTCCAGCAGCCCATGTGCGCGCTGCTGACTACGGCACACGGCACGAGCATCGTGCAGGAAACGATCTTTGAACAGCGCTTCCGCCATCTCGATGAGCTCTCCCGCATGGGGGCACAGGTGCGTGTCATGGACCGAACGGCCATCATAGAGGGTGTAGGTCAGCTCTACGGCGCACCAGTGACCACAACCGACCTGCGCGCAGGCGCGGCGCTTCTCGTTGCCGGCCTCATGGCCCAGGGGACGACGGAGATCTATGAGCTTGAGTATATCGACCGCGGCTATGAACACATTGAGGATAAGCTGCGCTCCCTGGGCGCGGACATCAGAAGAGAGACCTTTATCTGAGAACCCAGTGAAAAGAAGATGACGCTTTGGCCCTGTGAAGGAAGGTGACAGAGATCGTCAATCCCTTTGAATTGCTTGGCATTGAACCGACCAATGACCTGGAGAAGCTCAGGCGGGCCTATCACCTGAAGGCAAAGACGCTGCATCCGGATCAATTTCAGGATGCGGCACAGCAGGAGAAAGCCAACCGTGAGATGGTCAGGCTCAATCAGGCCTACGAGGAGGCCGTGAAGCTTGTCTCTGCCAGAGCGTACAATCCGTATTTTGACCAGCTCTCCTGTGAGGATGCGGTCAAGATGGCAACCAAGCTGATCCATCAGGAGGCGCCCGAGCGTGCACTCAGACAGCTCATGCGGGCTACCTCCAGGGATGCCTCGTGGTTTCATGCGCAGGGCTGCGCCCTGATGCAGATGAACCAGTTTGCTACAGCAGAACAGTCGTTTCGTCGGGCAGTGAGTATGGAGCCCGAGAATTTGGAATACCGGCGCGGTGCCTTTGATGCCTACGCCGAAGCGAAGCGTGCGCACAGCCTGAAAGGAAAAATCCGACAGATGCTCCATTTCAGGCAGCGGCACGGAAAGAGATGATGACAGAACCTGAGGCGTTGCTTCAGGCTGTTTTTGAAAGAAGGAGACACCATGGCAACCTTTACTTCCGCAGATTTCCTTTTCCCAAAGCAGGAGCTTCTCGCCAAATGGCCGGTGATCGCTTGCGATCAGTTTACCTCCGAGCGGGATTACTGGGACGCGCTGGAGCGTGAGGTCGGGGAGGCACCTTCGGCGCTGCGCCTGATCTATCCCGAGATTTACTTGAGTGAGGATGAGGAGAAAAAGCGTCAAAGGATCGCATCCATCGAGCAACACATGCGCGATGCACTCACCTCCGGACTACTTACCGAAAACCGCGACTGTTTTGTGTATATTGAGCGTACGCTTCTGGACGGCCAGATCCGCAGAGGTCTTCTGGGCGTGATCGACCTGGAGGCGTACAGCTATGCGCCCGATGCCGATACAAAGATCCGGGCCACCGAGCGCACGGTTCCGGAGAGAATTCCACCGCGCGTGCGCATCCGTGAAAATGCACCGCTGGAGCTAAGCCATGTCCTGCTCTTTGCGGATGATCCGGAGGATGCCATTCTGGGACCGCTGGAGAAGGGCAAGGAAGCGCTTCCCCTGTGCTATGATCTCGACCTCATGCTTGGCGGCGGAAAGCTTCGCGGGTATCTTGTGAGCGGTGAAGCTGCAGCGCTCACGCGCGCACGGATTGCCGCATATGAAGAAATGCGCGCTGCAGGGAAAACCCATCCTGTCCTCTATCTTGTCGGGGACGGAAACCACTCCCTTGCCACGGCAAAAACCTGCTATGAGGCGCAGAAAAAGGCCGGGGAAGGGGAGGCACAGCTTGCACGTTCCCGCTATGCAATGGTGGAGCTGGGAAATGTCCGGGATGACAGCCTCCAGTTTGAGCCGATCCATCGCCTGGTCAAGGGGATAGACGGAAAGGCCTTGCTTGCACGGATCCGCGAGGGCATCACGGCAGATAACGGGTTCCGTGTAGCTTGGCAGATCGGCGAAGAAAAGGGAGAGATCTTCCTGGATCCTGCAAAGGGAGCCCTGCCCGTGGGGATCCTTCAGAGCTTCCTGGACAGCGATGCGGAGATTGCCCCCGAGCAGATGGATTATATCCACGGCGAAGATTCGCTTGCCGCCCTGTCCGCACAAGCCGGGAATATAGGGTTTGCCGTTCCCGCGATCTCCAAGGATGCCTTCTTTGATGCCATTGAGCGTGACGGGGTGCTACCGCGCAAGACATTCTCAATCGGCCATGCCCAGGAGAAGCGCTACTATCTGGAGGCACGTGCGATCCGCTGCGTAAGCTGACATGTGAAGTATGTC
>JAFUZB010000188.1 GCA_017476845.1 Clostridia bacterium | reverse complement strand
GTATCTTTGAGACGTCGATGGAGGCGGAGCATGTCGTCTCCGTCATGCATACGATCCGTAGGGTGGAGAGTGTGATCGGCATGCAGCGCTTTGCGCGTGCCTTCGGGGAATTGTGCATGGAGCCGCACCGCGTGCAGCCGCGCGAGGGGATGGAGGATGCCGCGTACGCGCGCATTGTCAGACAAGGATGGAACCGGCTTCACAGGATCGACGATACAGCCTTTTGGAGTGAAGGAGAGCAGGCATGAGGGAGACGGACGGAAGACCGCTGGCGGACCGGATGCGGCCGCGTACCCTCGAGGAATTCATCGGGCAGCGGCACCTTTTGGGTGAGGGCAGACTGCTCCGGCGCGCCATTGAGGCGGACCGGATGACCAGCTCCATCTTCTATGGCCCGCCCGGGTGCGGGAAGACCACGCTGGCCTCCATCATTGCGGGTGCGACATCGGCACGCTTCGTCCAGCTCAATGCGGTCACAACAGGTGTGGCAGAGGTCCGAAACGTCATCCGGGAGGCCGAGGAGGCACGGCAGATGCTGGGCCAGGCGACCTATCTGCTGCTTGACGAGTGCCACAGGTGGAACAAGGCCCAGTCGGACTCGATCCTGCCTGCGCTTGAGCGGGGCATGATCCGGTTCATCGGATCGACGACGGAGAACCCCATGATCTCCATGACCCCGGCTATCGTCAGCCGGTGCCGCGTGTTCGCCTTTGAGCCTTTGAAAGAAAACGATGTCATGCTGGCCATGCGCAGGGCGCTTGCCGATAAGGAGCGTGGGTATGGCGAGGTGCCGGTGCAAGCCGACGAGGATGCGCTGCGTCACATCGCGCATATCGCCAACGGCGATGTGCGCTCGGCCCTGGGCGCGGTGGAGCTTGCGGTGCTCACGACCCCGATGGATCGGGAGGGCGTCATCCATATCACGATGGCCGTGGCCGAGGAGAGCATCCAAAAGCCGGTGGTCAGGTGTGACGAGAGCCTCTACTATGATATGCTCAGCGCCTTCTGCAAGTCCCTTCGCGGCTCGGACAGCGATGCCGCTCTGGCTTGGTTCGCGCGGATGATCTATGCGGGGGTGGATCCCCTGCTCATCATGCGCCGCGTGATCGTCCATGCCAGCGAGGATGTGGGGCTGGCCAACCCCTCCGCCATGCTCCAGGCCCAGGCTGCGATGACGGCCCTGGAGAAGGTCGGAATGCCGGAGGCACGGATTCCCATGGCCCAGGCGATCATCGCCGTGTGTGAGAGCCCGAAGTCGGATGCGGTGATCAAGGCGGTGGAGGCCGCGTTTGCAGACGCCGAGAAGGGCGGATTCGGTGCGGTCCCGGTGCATCTGCGCGATACCCACTATGCCGGCGCCTCCAGGCTCGGGAGCGGGGACGGCTATCTCTATCCGCACGACTATCCCCAGCACTGGGTCCGCCAGGACTACATGCCCGAGGACCTGAAGGGACACAAATACTATCACCCCACCGAGATGGGGCATGAGGATACGATCCGTACGACCCATCTGGTTCGCGAGGAATGGAGCAGGAGAAAATGAGACGTATGCTTTTCCGGGCTGTGCTGTGCATGGCATGTGTGCTTTTCCTCTCTGTTTCCTCCGCGGAGGGACATTTATCCCCGGAGCCCAGTATGCCGGAAGGCACGATGGTCCGCACCTATGAAAGCCCCTCCCTGGACTTTACCGTAGAGCGCTTTTCCTATGCGGGGACACGCATCTATGCCACCCGCATCTGGATGCAGGACCCGGCACGGCAAATCGAGAAGTGGACCTCCAATTGGCGCAATAACATCATGTTCCCCAGCGACCAGGCCAAGAAGCTCCCGAAGAAGGCCATGGTGGCGATCAACGGAAGCGGCTTTATCAGCAAATCCTATCCGCAGATCCCGGACGATTACCCGGGCAGGAGCGCGGACTACTTCAATACCACCTACGGGGCCTTGGCCGTGATGGACGGGGAGGTACTGCGCAATCTGGAGGGCGTCCTCTTCTACGGCGTGACGCTGGAGGCGGACGGCCTTAAGCTCTATGCGGGGGCGAGCACGGAGGAGGTGCTTGCGAACCATCCGATCCATACCTGGTCCTTCTATGACGCAAGTGTCCTGGTCCTGGAAAATGAGAACCGGACCGACCGCGACTGGCTCTTCTCCAACGAGAAGGAGGCGCGCACGGCGCTTTGTCGGATGGAGGACGGTACCCTCCTTATCCTCACGGTCACCAAGAAGACCAGCAAAGGGATGACACTGGTGGAGTTGGCGGATTTTATCATTGACGCCTTCCATCCTCTCTGGGCGTTTAATCTCGACGGCGGCCCTTCCTCCACCCTGCTGGTGCGTCCCAATCCTACGGGGACGCTGAAAACGGTGTACGGAAACACGGTCAAGACCGCAGATATCATGGGCTTTTGTGAACTGAGCGAAGGAGACTGAACATGCAAACGCGAAAACAGGCCATCTCGCAGCGGGACCTGGATGTGCGCAAGACGACGATGCTCTCCATTGTCATCAACGCCATGCAGATCCTCATGATGCTCCTGATTGTCCTCTATCTCCTCGTCTTTGATCACGCGACCTCCTTTGTGGCGCGATTTCTGTGCGTGCTGACCTTTGTCGTCGTCGCCTCGGGCGCGGTGGTGGATATCTGGGATGCCCTGGCGCAGCGGCGCGTCTTGGGGCAGATCGACGACATGGACGCGACCATAGGGGACCTGGAAAGCCTCAACAATACCATCCGGGCCCAGCGCCACGACTTCCTCAACCATCTCCAGGTCGTCTACTCGCTCATGGAGATGGAGGAGTACGGGGAGGCGCGCGACTATATTGAGACGCTCTACGGGGACATCACGGCCGTGAGCCGTGTCCTGAAGACGGCCAATCCTTCGATCAATGCTCTTTTGCAGGTAAAGCTGGCGGCCTGCGAGGCGGCCGGTGTCCATGCCGAGGTCCAGATCCAGAGCCGGTGGGAGAGTCTGCCCATGCCCGGTTGGGAGATGTGCAAGGTCCTCAGCAACCTCATCGACAATGCGATCGATGCCCTCCAGGAAGTTACGGACAGGCGACTTACGGTTACCCTGACCGAGGACCTACATGCCTACCGCTTTTCCGTGGCCAATTCCGGCCCCATGATCCCGGTCAAATCCCAGCAGAGCATCTTTCAGGCGGGCGTGACCGGGAAGGGTGCGGGGCACGGGATGGGATTGTATATCGTGCGCGAGACCCTTCGCCGCTACCACGGGGATATCGAGGTGAAGAGCGACGTATCCTCCACGGCTTTCCGCGGGTTTGTGCCCCGGGAGATCCCGGAGATGGAGGAGAAGGCGGATGCGTGAGATCAATGCGCTGCTGCTTGGGCGCCTTCGGGAAGTGCTGCTTCGCAATGAACCCCTCTGCACTGCGGACGCCTTCCGGGAGATGACGGAGCTTGGCCTTAGTCCCGAGGAGGCGATGGCCGCCTTCCTCATGGGCGCGATGGGACTGGATGCGGAAAGTCCCATGGGCCGGGAAATCTATCGCGGGTATCTTCCAAGGATGCTCAGAGGGATGGAAACCGCCTTTGTACGGGAGGATCCGTATGTCCGGGCCATGGGAGAAACTGCAGGGGAGAGAAATGGCAGGGTTCTGTGCATGGATGCCATAGAACCGTTCACTCTCTTTGTCCGGGACGATATGTGCCGTGACCGGGAGGGGAGAATCCTGCCCGCCCTCGGCTTTATGCCAGAGGAGGTCCGCTTTCCTGCGCTCTACGGGGAGGGGCTGAGCTGGATGTCCGCAGAGCCCAACGAGATCGCCACCCTGCGGCCCCTCGCCGAGGCGGCAAAGGGCCGCGTTGCGGTGATGGGGCTTGGGATCGGATATGTACTCTACCACCTGCTCCTGAACCCTTCTGTCACGGAGATCGTCTGTGTGGAGCGGGACAGGGATATCCTGCAGCTGTTTACAGAAGTGCTGTTTCCGCGCTTTCCGGAAAGCGGCCGGCTACGGCTGATAGAAGCGGATGCCTTTGACTGGGTCAGATGCAGCCTTGCGGAGTTCAAGCCGGATACAGTACTGGTGGACCTGTGGCGTGATGCGGGGGACGGGATTCCGCTCTACCGGCGCATGAAGACGCTGGAGACACCGGGGATAAAGGGGC
>JAFUZB010000187.1 GCA_017476845.1 Clostridia bacterium | reverse complement strand
CTGTCTTTGCCAGTGCAGAGCCGGACAAGCACAGGAGCAGCGCCACGAGTCCTGCCGCCAGCTGTTTCTTCACGCTCTCACCCTCCTGACAGTTGCATTTACATCCTGATTTTTTCAGAAAAGCAAGCTTACCTTACCACAGATGCAAGCAGAGCAGGGATTTCGACACTATATTGTTACCCTCACTCTCCGAGAAGCAGCCGTACCTCCGCAGGGTCCGATACGATATGTTCGGCCCCTGCTTCCTCCAGCTCCGCCCGCTCGCGGAACCCCCAGAGCACGCCGACACTGTGCATGCCCGCATGCCTTGCGCACGTCACATCCACCGAGGTATCCCCAAGATACAGCATCTCCGAAGGGGCTACGCCCAACTGTGCTGCCATATCCAGCGCCGCCGTCGGGTCGGGCTTGATCGGGACGCCCTCCCGCTGGCCGCGCACAAGCGCAAACGTATCCTCCGGGAAGAAATGCCGGATCACATGCTGCGTATCGGCATCCGGCTTATTGGAGAGCACCATGAGGCGAAGGCCTGCTGCCTTAAGGTCTGAGAGCATCTCCACAATCCCGGGATAGGGCGCAGACTGAACCAGGTTATGCGTTCCATACCACGCCTGATAGTCCCGGAGTACCGTCTCTTCCATCTCCGGCCTTTTCCCCACCGCGCGCTGGGCCAAAATCCTTGCACCGTTACCTACAAGATAACGATACGCAGCCTCGTCATATTCCTCCAAACCGTGTAGGCGCAGGGCGCGGTTCATGGCAGATGCGATATCCGCAAGCGAATTGATCAGGGTACCGTCCAGGTCAAAGAGTACTGCACGTATCATGCCGTATGCTTCCTTTTTTCACAGAATAGGAAAGACCCGACTGAAACCAGTCGGGCCCATTCGTTACGCTTTTGCGATCTCCACGAGCTTGGCGAAGCCAGCGGGATCATTGACCGCGAGGTCAGCGAGCATCTTACGGTTCACTTCAATGTTCTTCTTCTTCAGACCATTGATGAAGGTAGAATAGCTCATGCCATTGATGCGGGCTGCGGCATTGATACGGGTGATCCACAGACGGCGGAAATCACGCTTGCGCAGCTTACGGCCGGTATAGGCATACCGCAGGGAACGACGAACCTGTTCCTTCGCAGCACGATACTGCTTGGACTTCGCACCCCAGTAACCCTTTGCCAGCTTCATTACCTTACGGCGTTTCTTTTGAGCATTGACCGCTCTCTTAATGCGTGCCATGGTTTTTTTCCTCCTTGCCAGCTAAAGGGCTTATTTATAAGGCAGCAGCTTATGAATGGTACGTGCTTCTGCCGCGTTGTCGACAATACCGTCACTGCGCAGATGGCGGGTCCTCTTGGTGGTCTTCAGCCTCACCTGATGGTTGGCGTTCATCTGCTTATGCTTAACAATACCAGACTTGGTAAAAGAGAAGCGCTTGGCAGCACCACGATGCGTTTTTTGCTTAGGCATAGGGTGGTCCTCCTTCCTTTGTCGCGCTCACATACCGTGAGCCATTCCATTTATCCTTTGGCTTCCTCGGAAGCCTTCTTCTCCTGCTTGGCGGCCTCACGGTTGGCCTTCTTCTCTGCGAAGGAAGCCTTGGCTGCCTTGGGAGCAAGGATCATAATCATGTGCCGGCCGTCCATGGTGGGTCTGCGCTCGACTACGCTGACATCCTTGCAGCGCTCGGCGAAGTCCTGCATGACCTTGGCTCCGATCTCGCTGTGCGTGATCTGACGGCCGCGGAACCGTATGGATACTTTGACCTTGTCACCGCCATCAAGGAACTTGATGGCCTGCTTGGCCTTGGTTTGCACGTCGTTTTCCTCAATGGTGGCAGACAGCTGCACTTCCTTGATTTCCACGACACGCTGATTCTTCCGATTTTCGCGCTCACGCCTGGACTGCTCATAGCGGTACTTGTCATAGTCCAGCAGCTTACACACAGGCGGTTTGGCCATTGGCTGAATCTTGGCGAGATCATACCCGCGTTCCTCCGCCAGCTCCAGGGCCTTCTGTGTCGGCATGACACCAAGCTGTTCGCCATTCTCATCAATCACGCGGACTTCCCGGTCACGAATCTCATCATTGATCATCAGCTCGAAAGCGATACCCATACACCTCCCAAATCCTATCCCGCCACAAAACAAAAGCGGCGGGTAAACCTACCCGCCGCGAAAACGCGTTCTCTCCTGCAATGCTGTGCAGGTGATGCCAGTACCCGGGAACCTGTGTTCCGCAAGGTGAGGGGCGGGCAAGCCACTACTTCATACGGCTATGAAGGATAGCACGGACGCTTTTCTCTGTCAAGAGGTATTTTTGGTCCGTGTGACCGCCTCTGCCCGCCGTGTTTTTCCGGGCTTTTCCCGGGCCACACTGTAAGCCTTGCGTTTGTCTTGACAACCTTTTTGGGCCCATGCTAGAATCTGCGAACACCTGGGGGCACCTGCTTTTCAGGTGATTTCCTTCTGCAAGAGGTGTTCCTGTTTTGCACCTGTATGAACTGTTTGCCATCGGCGTGGGACTGAGCATGGATGCTTTTGCCGTGTCCATCTGTAAAGGGCTGTCGGTAGGCAAGGCACAATTGCGCCACGCCCTGTGCGTAGGCCTTTATTTCGGCATCTTCCAGTTTCTCATGCCGGTCATAGGGTACCTAATCTCCTCATTCTTTACTTCGATTTTGGCTTCCATCGCGGCCTATGTCGCCTTTGGACTTTTGGCCTTCATCGGCATCAACATGATCCGGGAGGCCTTTGAAGAGAAGGAAGAGGACTTGGATAGTTCCTTTTCCCCGAAGACCATGTTCCCGCTCGC
Source organism: Clostridia bacterium (assembly GCA_017476845.1). Lineage (GTDB taxonomy): Bacteria > Bacillota > Clostridia > Christensenellales > Aristaeellaceae > UBA2943. The sequence goes on along the minus strand of JAFUZB010000187.1, from coordinate 2,784 downwards.
CATCGCGACAAGCATTGATGCGCTTGCCACCGGCGTTGCGTTCTCTGCCATGCAGGTCTCCATTCTCCCCGCCTCAGCACTCATCGGATGCACTACCTTTGTCATCTCTTCCGTTGGCCTATATATCGGTGCCGCCTTTGGCAACCGCTTCGAGAAGAAGGCACAGATCACCGGGGGCGTCATCCTGATCCTGATCGGGCTGAAGATCCTCATTGAGCACCTGCTGGGGTAACCCGCCCTCATCCTGCAATCCTTCTTCGGCCCAGCCGAATCAAGGGAGCATTCCGTGGAATGCTCCCTTTTCGCATGTTTCTTCCGCCGCTTCGTGCTTATCTTTCCAGCAGGAAGGGTTCCGAATCTATCTCCTCCGTACCGCCGTTAAAGCGTACGCGCAGGTGCAGATGATATTCTCCCGCCTCTGCCAATTCGCCATCCGTGTCTTTTCCGTCCCAGTATAGGGATGTGCCTTCGGGATACAGCTGCTCGGGCCTTGAGGATACGCCGGAGACAATGCGCTTCACCGTATTGCCGCTGCTGTCCAGAATGCTTGCCCAGAGGACGACAGGGCCTGTATGGGAGAGCGTGAAGCCCATTTCCTCCCCTGCATCCGGCGCAAACACTTCTCCCGCGGCAAGGGCAAAGGTACCCGCGCCCCGCCTCGTCGATATCCCGATCGCGCGGGAGGCCACGATGCGCATCTCGCTTCCCTCGGTCACCACCATCTGCAGGAGCAGATAGCCGCTGTAGCCCATGATGTCCTCTGTCAGCGTCAGCGTGCGCTCCTTATATCCCGGGGAGAGCCAGCCTTCGGCATCGCCGTAGGTGCCGAAGAGTTCGCCTGTGTCATACAGCAAGCGTGCATGCGCAAAGTCCCAACGGTTACCCGCCTGATACACCAGCTGATAGGCCACCCGGCAGGGACTGAAGACGGTAAACGCAAAGGGAATCTTCAGGCCGTCCTCCTCGAGGGTGCTGTCTGAAAACGAGATGTTGCCCAGGGGATCTGTCTGTCTTTTCACACCCTCTGCGGTGTAGACGAGGATCGGAAAGTCATCCTCCTCCGGGTAGGTGTGCACGGTACTCGCTCCGTGCATCTGCAGGAGATAACTTGAGATCTCGCTGAGCGTGATGATACCGTCCCTGTTTCTGTCCGCGGCATACCCCGTCCGCACGCTGATGCCCGCCGAGAGGATTCCCGAGAAATAGCCTCCGCCTGTGATCTCCTCCCCATCGGCCGTGCTCCCACGCCAGAACCAGCTCTCCTCGGCGCCGCCCGAGGAGCAGATCACCTTGTACTCATCGCCCTCAAAGATATGTCCGAGGCTGTCCCGGATGCCCTTGCCGATCATAGCGCCCGCATGGCAGGCGTCAACGATGAGCACTTTGGTGCCCTGGATACTGTCAAACACGTATTTCAGCTGCCTGGCCGTAATGCCATATTCCGTGCGTCCATCCGAGAGCAGCAGTGTCATGGATTCGCCAGGTTCCCCGGGTTCCCAGAGCCCGTGGGTACTGATATAGAAATAGCTGACATCCCCGGGCTGTGCGGCCTCAAAGGCCTCCAGGATCAGCCCGCGCAGTTCATCCGCACCGGAGATACCGTATCTTCTTGTGATCAAGGTCTCCAGGTTCATGGCCCCGCCGCTGAGGGCATCGGCCATTTCCTCCACATTGCGCTCGGAAGAGGGCGTGGTGTCGCTTAATGAGAGAAAGCGGTCACAGCCGACGAGAAGCGCCCTGTTTTCGGCAAGCGACATTCCCGAAAGCAGCAGGGCAAAAAGAAAGGAGAGTACAGCAACATACAGGAATCTGTCCTGTGATCGCATGTCCTCTCACCTCCTTTTTCCCGCAACACAGACCGCTTCATTCTTATTAGACGTTCTGTGACACCGTTTTGTGACGCGCTCCGGGAAAAACATTTTCCGCTGATCCGTTATTTCTTATTCCAGCCGACCTTCTACCGGCTTTCCCTCCGCCTCCCTGCGGAGCACATGCATGGCATGCTTGACCGTCAATGTACGAATCCTGTCGCGACTGCCGGAAAGCTGGAGCCTAACCGCATAGGTTCTGTCCCCGGTGGCCACACCTAGATACACCGTTCCCACCGGCGTCTCCGGTGTACCGCCGTCCGGACCTGCGATTCCCGTTGCGCTGATGGCAAGATCCACCTGAAGGCGGGCCTTCGCGCGCCCTGCCATCTCCCGGGCAACCTCGGCACTCACCACACCATACTTTTCGATGACTTCCTCCGGGACACCCAGCATCTCCGTCTTGGCCTCGGTCATATAGGTGATAAAGCCGCCCTTGACCACCCTGGAAGCGCCGGGCACATCCACCATGGTTGCGGCGATTTTCCCGCCCGTCAGGCTTTCTGCCGTGGCCACGCTTAGCCCTTTTTCTGTCAGGACGCGCACCGCGCTTTCGGCCAGCGATCCGCCGTCATCCTCGCGAATCTCATAGATGACATCCCCGAGCAAGGTGCGCACGCGGTCAAGCAGGGGAACAAGGAGCGCTTCGGCCTCCGCCTCTGTCTCCGCGCTCGCGGTGGCACGCAGCATCACCTCGCCCAGAGAGCAGTAGGGACTCAGCGTTGGGTTTTCGCCCTCCTCCAGGTCATGCAGCCGCATATCCACCTCGGACTCGCCCATGCCGAAGATCCGGACATATCGGCTCACCAGCACTCTGCCCGTTCGCTTTGCGAGCCACGGCACCACCGGCTCTCTAAAGAGCGGTTCCAGCTCTATGGGCGGGCCCGGCAGATGCTCGTTGAAATTTTCTTCCCCG
>JAFUZB010000186.1 GCA_017476845.1 Clostridia bacterium | reverse complement strand
TCCCTCCGGCATGGTCAGAAGGTTCAGCGTGCGGCCGTTGTCCGTGGAACTGGTCCCGTCCTGCAGCCAGGTGCGGACCGTGCCCTGACCGGCGTGGTAGGCGCTGGTGACGGCCACCGGATCCCCGGCAAAGAGACCTGAGAGGTAATTGAGGTACCAGCAGCCGTAACGGATATTGGTCTGAGGGTCGAACATGTTTTCAAAAGAATAGGATTTGTCTTGGAGCTTTCCCGCGATCCACTGTGCGGTATCCGGCATGAGCTGCATGAGCCCGCGGGCACCGACGGAGGATACGGCGCGGGGATCGAAATGGCTTTCGTTGAGAATGATCGCAGCCACATAGCTTGGCTGGAGATTGAATCTCTCGGCGTTTTCCCGGATCATGGATTCATAGCCGAAGGGATGGCCCTCCAGGAGCTTCTGCCAGGCGGTATCTCGGGCATCCTGCTGCTTTTTCAGATAGCCGCGCATGCTGCCTTCGGTGAAAAAAAGACCGAGGAAAAGGATGAGGGCAGCACACAGGGCGATGAGCAACGGCCGGGGCAGCGGAAGCTGTTTCTGTGCTTTCTCCTGCATTTCGGGCGGAAGATTCGATACCTGAATATCCCCGCGGGTGCGGGTATGGCGCACGATCTGTCCTTCTGATGCGGGCACGGAGGAAAACGTATCCAGGGATGCGCTCTGCCAGTAGGGGTAGCGCGGCGCTGGGATGACCGGATCGGGAAGCGTCTCGTCCGGCATGCGGTTATTCCCCGTGACCGGTACTTCCTGCGCGGAAAGCGGCTCAGCGCTCTGCGGGCGCTGGGATCTCCTATGGCGTACGGGCGGCTGCTGCATGGGCACTGCTCCTTAGAAAAAACGTCAGTACATCCGGTTTCAACATCTGGCGTCAAGCTCCTGCGCATACAGTGCAGGGATAAGCTTGGCAGTCTCATCCAGTGTACCACACGTGTCAATAACGATTTGGCTCCGTCTTTTCTTCTCCTCGGGGGAAAGCTGCGATGCGATCCGGGCCATGGCTGCCTCGCGTGAAATGCCGTCTCTTTGCATGATCCGGCCAATCTGCGTCTCCGGTGGAAGATAGGTGCACCAGATACTGTCGCACATGCCGTCAAGGCCCGCTTCGAAGAGGAGCGGCATATCGAGGACGGCGACAGGACAGCCGCTGCGTTCGGCTTCGTGCAGACTCTCCCGGATCACCGCGAGAATCAGCGGCTGCATGAGGGCGTCCAGCTTTGCTCTCTCCTTGGCATCGGAAAAGACGATTGCGCCCAGGGCTTTGCGATTCAGCGCCCCGTCCTCCAGAAAGATGCCGTCCCCGAAGGCTTCCCGAAGCGCGGGGAGGGCTCTTCCACCGGGAAGTTGCAGCTCGCGGGTGATCTGATCACCGTCGATAATCCACGCTCCGAGGGAGGCGAGAACGGAGGACACGTGACTTTTCCCGGTCCCGATGGAGCCGGTGAGTCCGAGAATGCGCATCAGATGCCCTCCTTGGCTGTGGCCTCTTCGAGGAAAGAAACGAAGTTCTCCGGGCACAGGGCATAGTCGACAGCACTTTGCCATTGGCCCACCTGGTCCTGAAAACAGTTTTCCCGGACCCCCAATCGCTCAAATCCAAGAGATTCGTAGACATGCTGCGCGCGAAGGTTATGGAGGTTGGTATCCAGCACAATCCGAGCACAGTGCAGATCACGAAAGAGATGAACGATGAGCAGACTCAGGGCCTGGCGGCCGAGCCCTCTGTTCTGGAAAGCCGGATTACAGATCTTAATGCCGATTTCAGCCTGCCGCGGGCTGTCTTCTTCATGGAGAAGACGATAGTTCATCTCTCCGATGGGTGTACCGTCATAGAGGATGATGAGACGGCGACGGGTCAGGTCGGTATCTGTCAGAAGATCCGACCGGATACGCTCCTCGGTGGTGCCCAGACCGTGGGGAAAACCGGCGTGCGCCATGACACTTCCGTCGTTCCACCAGGCGCAGAGCTGCGCTGCATCCTCGGGATATGCGTTTCTCACGCGAAGAGACTGATAACTTGCGTCCATGCTATTGCTCCTTATCTAGGGATACCCTGTGCTTGTGGACAGGGATACGGTTCATCAGCGATTCTCCATGGAAGGCATGAGGCTTTGGGTAAAGTCCGCGGGCTTTACGGTGACTTCGGCCCAGGCCGGGCGAAAGCCTGCGGCAATAGCGTTTCGTGCAGAGGGAAGATTGGACCATGCGCAGCAGTAGAAGGGGACACGGCCGCGCTCCAGGATCATACCGGCCAGGCGCGAGGTGAGGCAGGAGGCGAGCCCGCGGCGGCGAAAATCGGGGAGAACATCCACCCCAATCTGCCACATACTGTCACAGTCGGCCGAGCAGGCGGAAAAGCCCACCAGGATATCTCCGTAATAGGCGCCAAGACCGAGAATATCCAGCTCTTTGCGGTCGGCACACAGTGCATTGCTCCACTCGGGAAGATAGAGTGCGGCAAAGTCCGGCGCGGTCAGCGTCCGAAGGGTTAGCCCCTGCGGAAGGGGGAGATCCCGGAGGATACGCACGTCGGGCAGCCAGTACTCCGCCATGAAGCATACACGCTGTCCGTAGGGCGCAAAGGCATCATCCAGGGCATGTAATGCAGGCGTCTCAAAGGCATGGTACCAGGTGACCTCGTGCGTGTAGCGGCGGAGCAGGGGAAGATAGGCCTCCTGACCGGAGGCGACGAGACCGGTGCCGTAGGAAATGAGCGTGGCAGCGATAGGATCGCTGTAATATCGCCTTCTTCCGGGTCCGGGCGTATAGGGACAGACAAC
>JAFUZB010000185.1 GCA_017476845.1 Clostridia bacterium | reverse complement strand
TCAACTGTGTGACATCGTGCGACGAGGAGGACATGCCCGCAACCTCCGAGGTGCTGCAGAAGGTCTATGACGTGATCTCCGACCGCCGCGTGCATCCCCCGGAGGGCAGCTATACCAACTATCTTTTTGACAAGGGCGTCGAAAAGATGTGCAAGAAGGTGGGCGAGGAGGCCAGCGAGACGATCATCGCCGCGATGAAGGGCAACAAGGAGGAGGTCACCTACGAGGCGGCCGATTTGCTCTATCATCTGCTGGTACTGCTCAACCAGCAATCGGTGACCCCGAAGGATGTGGGGGAGGAGCTCGCAAGACGCAGATAAGGAAAGCCGGCTATGCCGGCTTTTTCCCTTGCGTGAATGCCTCTTCCATGTTATCTTAAGCGGCAAGGCAATTTGAAGAGGAGGAGAGGAAAATGCGAAGCCTAATCGCCCTTGGCATGCTATGCCTCCTGCTCCTTCCCGCCAGTGCGCTCGCGGCCCCCATTTTCTGGCAGTATCTGACACAGGTCCCGGTGGTTGTCCAACGCTCGGGCAGGTATGCCACAGAGATGTATACTTATTATAAAAAGCCCTTTACGGACAGGGGATGCGGCCCGGCCTCCGTGGCCAATGCCTTTGCCGTGGCCTGCGCGATCCCCGAGCAGAGCCTGACCGATACGCTGATGCGCGAGCTCATGCGGGAGATGACGTACAATCACACTCCGACTACAACGCCCATCAGTGCCGACGGCATTGCGAACCTGATGGAGCCCGACGCGGCGTACAGTCCCATGCTCCATGCACTCAGGGAGGACTACGGCGCATACTGGATGACGACGGGGGAGACGGTGACCTGGGAAACGATAGCTCCCTTCCTCTCGGAAGCGCTCAAAGAAAAACAGAAAGCCCTCTTTGCCGGATGCTTTGCCGTGCGAGGACACTGGGGCGAAGTGGCCGAGATGCTCAGGGAGATGGACAGACGGGGTATGGGGGACGCGATCGTGTGCCTGACGCTGCTCTCCAGCGGCACGAGTGGCACGCCGGCGCCCTTCCGTCTTAATGACGGACATTTTGAGACGATCGCCTTCAGGGCAAGCGAATTTGCGGAGTACGGGACGATGTTCCTAGTGGATTCCTCGCCGCGCGCGCTGCCCTGGGAGGAGAAGGTCCGCGGGACCTACTATGACGTCTATCCCCTGGATGACAATGAAGAGATGCTGACAGAGAGCTTTGAGGTAAAAAGGGTCACCCCCTCCGTCTTAAGGCTCCGTCTTCTGGACAGCGTAACGGAAAATCTCTTACAGGTGCGGGAGACGGAAGGCGAAGCGGCCTACAGGGAAGCGGAGGCAGCCTACTATGAGAAGCTGCTCTTCTACGGAACAGGCGTTCTCCTGGTAACGCTGCCGCAGGGAATGTGATAGAATGATACCCCAAACAGGGGAAACGACAGGGAAGGAAGCGGATGGTGTGGTAGTACTGGGCATTGACCCGGGATATGCGCTCATGGGATGGGGCTGTATTGAGACGGACGGAAGACGGATGAAGCTTTTAGGCTACGGATGCGTGGAGACCCATGCAGGCACGCCGATGCAGTACCGTCTCAGGTCCCTGCAGATGGGGATGCGCGATCTCATCAGCATCTATCATCCAGACGATGTGGCCTTTGAGGAACTCTTCTTCGGGCACAATGTCACAACCGGCCTCATGGTTGGTGCGGCGCGCGGGGTGGCCATCATCGCGGCGGTTGAGCACACCGAGAACCTGTATGAGTACACGCCCATGCAGATCAAGCAGGCCATCACGGGCTCCGGACGCGCCGACAAGCACCAGGTACAGCAGATGGTCAAAATGCTCCTGAACATGAAGGAGATCCCAAAGCCTGACGATGCGGCCGACGCCATAGCCTGCGCCATCACCCACTGCCAGGCGGGGCGCAGCAAGGAACAGTTCAGAATGAAATAAGCGCAGGCGAGCGCGAGAATTGATATACAGATGACGGGAGACGGACAGAGTGTACGCATTTATTGAAGGCAAGGTTTGCGATAAGAGTGCCGGCACGCTGGTGCTGGAGGCCGGCGGGGTGGGCTATCTGCTCAACTGCTCGATGACAACCCTGAGCGCAGCGCCCGCTGCGGGGGAGACCATGCGCTGCCAGACCTGGCTTAGCGTCAAGGAAGATGCCATGGAGCTGTTCGGGTTTGCGACCATGGAGGAAAAGCAGATGTTCCTGCGCCTCATCGCGGTCAGCGGGGTCGGTCCCAAGATGGCACTGGGCCTTCTGGGCGCCCTGAGCGTGCAGGACCTGAATATGGCCATCCTCATGGAGGATACGACCAGCCTGAGCCGGGCTCCCGGCATCGGAAAGAAGACGGCACAGCGCATTGTGATGGAGCTTCGCGACAAGATCAGCCAGGCGGACATGCCAAAGGCCGGCGGCGCCGCTTCCGCGGGCGGGAAACCGATTGCGGCCGACGGCGTGACAGAGGCGCTGGAGGCGCTGGTTGCGCTTGGCTATTCGTCGGTGGAGGCACGCGATGCCCTCACGCGTGTGCATGACCAGAGTGACAAGGCAGAGGATCTGATCCGGCTGGCACTGCGTGCCATGGCCGGCGCATAAGGGAAGAAGGCTGAAGCATGGAAGAAGAACGCTTTGTTGGCGGTTCCCTGACCGGCGAGGACGCCGGGATAGAAAACAGTCTGCGCCCGCATACGCTCAAGGAGTATGTGGGGCAGGCGAGCGTCAAGGACAGTCTGAATCTGTCCATTGAGGCTGCGCTCAAGCGGCATGAGCCGCTCGACCATATGCTGCTCTATGGCCCGCCGGGACTGGGAAAGACGACGCTCTCCGCGATTGTCGCCTCGGAGATGGGCCAGCAGATCAAGGTCACCTCGGGACCTGCCATTGAGCGCCCGGGAGATCTGGCAGCCATTCTTTCCAACTTAAACCAGGGTGATGTCCTCTTTATCGATGAGATTCACCGCCTGAGCCGATCGGTGGAAGAGGTCCTCTATCCTGCCATGGAGGACTTTGCGATTGACATCATGCTCGGCAAGGGGCCGACGGCGCGCTCGCTGCGCCTGGATGTGCCGCACTTCACGCTCATCGGTGCGACGACCCGCTTCGGCATGCTTTCGGCGCCACTTCGTGATCGTTTCGGCATGATCTACAGGCTGGAGCTCTATACCCCCGATGAGCTGGCTTCCATCGTCACGCGCTCTGCCGGCATTCTCAAGGTGCGTGCGACCACGCCCGAGGGCATGATGGAGATCGCCAGACGCTCCCGCGGCACACCGCGTATTGCCAACCGCATGCTCAAGCGTGCGCGCGATTACGCCGAGGTGCGCGGGGACGGCACGATCACCAAGGAAGCGGCCAATGCCGCCCTGGAGATGGAGGGCGTGGACGAGCTCGGACTGGACAAGACCGACAGAAATGTGCTGGCCACCATGATGGACAAGTTCGGCGGCGGTCCCGTGGGACTGGACACGCTGGCGGCCACGACGGGCGAGGACGCAGGCACGATTGAATCGGTGTATGAGCCTTATCTCCTGCAGCTGGGCTTCCTGATGCGCACGCCCAGGGGGCGCATCTGCACCGCGGCGGCCTACAAGCATATGGGCCGCGTAGCGCCCGCGACGGTGCAAAACGCCGCACAGATCTCCATGCTGGAGGAAACACAGAACACATGAAAACCACAGATTTTGACTATGTGCTGCCGGAAGAGCTGATTGCGCAGACGCCCGCCGAGCCGCGCGACCATGCAAGGCTCATGGTCTGCCCGGCAGAGGGCTCAAGAGAAGATCATATTTTCTACGAGGTCATCGACTATCTCCACAGCGGCGACGCCCTGGTGATCAACGAGACCAAGGTGATTCCGGCGCGGCTTCTGGGAGAAAAGGAGGACACCGGGGTTCCAGTGGAGTTCCTGCTCCTCAGGCGCCAGGACAAGGATGTATGGGAAGCACTCGTTCGCCCGGGAAGACGGCTCAAGCCCGGCACCACGGTATCCTTTGGAAACGGACTGCTTCGGGCAGAGGTGCTGGGTACGGTGGAGGACACCGGCGGAAGAATGGTCCGCTTCCTGTATGAGGGGATCTTTGAGGAGCTCCTTGACCGGCTCGGGGAAATGCCGCTCCCGCCCTATATTCACGAAAAGCTGGAGGATCCGTCGCTCTATCAGACCGTGTATGCAAAGCAGGAAGGATCGGCGGCTGCGCCTACGGCCGGACTGCATTTTACGCCCGAATTGCTGGACCGCATCCGGGAAAAAGGCGTAAGCGTCGTGCCGGTGCTTCTGCACGTTGGGCTTGGCACCTTCCGACCGGTCAAAGAGGAGAACGTCGACGATCACAAGATGCACTCGGAGTGGTACCAGGTCACCCGCGAGGCTGCGGATACGCTCAATGCCATCCGGGCAAAGGGCGGGAGAATCGTGTGCGTCGGCACAACCTCGGTGCGCACGCTTGAGACAGTGGCGGATGACCAGGGGATGATTCATCCGGGCAGCGGGGAGACGCAGATCTTCATCAAGCCCGGAGTGCCCATCAAGGCAGTCGATGCACTGATTACCAATTTCCATCTGCCGCAGTCCACACTGCTGATGCTTGTGTCCGCGTTCATGGGGAGAGAGGAGGCGCTCTCGGCCTACAGGGAGTCTGTGGAAAAACG
>JAFUZB010000184.1 GCA_017476845.1 Clostridia bacterium | reverse complement strand
TCCAGATACATGAACACGGAGACGAAAGGTGTCTTACCGTTCGTGGTCAAAAGCGTCTGGATCTGATACTGGATCGTCTGAATACCGCGCTGCACCTCCCGGCGCACACGCATCTCCGCCATACGATTGACTTCTGCTTCCGGGAAATCCTTACCGATAGCTGCCAGCTCATCCCGGATCTCCGTTTTATATTTCTGCCTGGACACATCCACAAAGGGTGCCAGGTGCGACAGGCTGATGGTCTGTCCGCCGTAGGTGTTGGAAGCCACCTGCGCAATGATCTGCGTTGCGATATTGCAGGCGGTCGAAAAGCTGTGCGGCTTCTCGATCAGGGTGTCGGTGATGACCGTTCCGTTCTGCAGCATATCCTCCAGATTCACCAGCTCACAGTTGGAGATCGGCCCGGATACATAGCCCATGTCATGAACGTGGATGATGCCCTCATCATGGGCTTTGATCACGTCCTCCGGGAAGATGTATCTCCTGCAGATATCTTCAGAGACTTCACTTGCCAGGTAGTCCCTCATCGTGCTGTTGATGATCGGGTCCTTATTGGCGTTCTCCTGCCTGGCAACCTCGCTGTCGTGCCGGAGAAGTGCCAGGATCTTCGCATCCGTGCTGTTCTGCTTCCTGAGAAGCTCATGACGAAGCCGGTAATCTGAATAGTGCCGCGCCAGCCTGTAATGTTCGCCCTGATCCAGTTCATCAATCACCATGTCCTGGATTTCTTCGACGCTTACACTCCGGCCAAGGTCAGCGCATCTTCGCTCAATCCGGCCAACAATAAAACCGACCTCTGTATCAGAGAGCCGGTCCGCTTCTGCCACCTCAGCGTTCGCTGCTTCGATGGCATGTTTTATCTTTTTATCGTTGAACGGCACTTCGCTGCCGTCCCTCTTGATGATCTTCAACGTTCATCCTCCCGTCCAAAACAAGATGGGATCGTATATCAGCCGATATCCTCCTCCATCAACCTCTTTGCCTCCGCCAGCAGTTCTTCGCAGGACTGGCCGAGGTATTGCCTGCATTGCTCATCCAGGCGGTTATATATTGCAATCCGCTCATCCCCTGTGAGATAGATCGGGTAGAGTTCCTCGTTATCCTCAGAATCCGCATTGACCACCGTAAACTCAAGGCAGCTGTCCATGTGATCCTCGGCGTACCCATTCAGGCCGATGTAGAAGTCGTACCAGCCTTCGTTGTCACAGGTGTCATCTGTGTATTCATCCATGGCGTGCATTGGCTTGAAGCCCTGGTCTTTGCGGATGCGGTCAGCGATCTGGCTTAGGCCGTTTGTCGCGATCAGCTGAAAACCCACTGTCGGGAACCGGCAGGGATAGCTGTTATCGCATTGGTCATCACCGTACATGACTTCGGAGCCAAAGTCGATGTAAATCTCGTCACGGACAAACCCTTCAGTCAGCGTCATAAAGCCTCGCCTCCTGCCTTGCGGCCTTCTTGTCTATCATCATCTGAATCTCAGAAAGGCTGATGTCATAGATTTCTCTCAGCTGCTCCATGCAGATAAGAACATCCGCCATCTCTTCGAACAGGTTATAATAAGCCTCGCTGTCATCCACATCGGCACCGGCAAGGCAGGCTCTTTTCAGCCTCTGCATCTAATGATCGCCTGGATCAGCTCAGCGCATTCCTCCATGTGGATCATGGACTGGGCTTCCTCGCCGTAGTGTGCTATGACCTTTCCCTGTCCGGGAATGTTCACGTTCATATCGCGCCGCCCTTCTCACCTGCTGCCTGGTCCTTTTCCGGCAGACTGATGTAGCGTTCGATGTACCAGACGGCCTTGCGAAGGTCTTCCACCGTTTTACTCTTATCCTTCTTCCCGGCACGGCTCAGATATTTCACCGCGTTTCCCAGATGATACGGGAAGCGTTTTGATTCGATATAGTCGATGACCTCAATACCATCGGTGTAGTGACTGGGGTGATTCACAGGGGCGTTTTCTATCAGCACTTCGTCCGGCCGCTCTTCCAGCGTCATGTTCCTATTCATCCTCGTCCTCCGCGATGTTCAGCATCCCCTTCTTCTCTAGCGTCCGTCCCCGGTTGGCGCAGGCACGGCTGCAATACTTCCGCTTCCTGCTGTACTCCCGGCTCGCCTGGAACTCAGCGCCACAGATGGGACAGACGGCAATCCTGGTCGATGTCCAGTTCACCGGGTTAGGATGCTTGTGGTGGTAGTAGGTCCTGCACTTCTCAGAGCAGAAGCGTTTCGTTCTTCCCCTGCCTGGCGTCTCAAAGACCTGTCCGCAAACCGGGCAAACACGAGTGGTAGGACGGGAAAGGTACTCGTAGCTGTTTCTGCCTCTGGCCTTCATCAGCACCATGGCCTTCTCCAGCTGTTCCGCTGTGTATCGATTTTCCATCTGCCGTCCTCCCTTCTAAGCCAGATGCTCTGCTTTTAATCTTGTTTCCCACACGGGCTTGCGCCCGGTTCAGGTGGTGGCAAATCGCTGTTTTGAAGGCATTTTTCCGCTCATGCTGCGTCGAAACGCTCCTTTGCAGCTGGATTTCCTCATGTTTTACCCGAAAACCACGTTAAAAATGCTGTCTTCTGAGCATAGCTCTCAGCTCCATCCGTTTCCAAGTGGAACTCTTTCACGGTTCCTCTTGTTTACACGAAAAGGAATCCGCAGCCCTTGATTTCACTGTATTCCCATCGTTTTTGCAGTTTCTTACAGCTACTCGGTCTCCTATGCTCTACGTATTGGAATTCTGGTCATGTTGCGTCCAAAATTCCAAAGTTTTTAATTCGCGGTTTTTCACGCGAGAGGGGCCGACGGTCTTCTAGGGCCTTCGCCATAGAGAAGTGACCCCGCCCCCCGGGGACTCAGATTCCTACTGAACAATTTGTCAGCGTTCACGATTTGTTTTCACTCCTACTGAAAACTTTGCAAGATATAGCGCAAAGTTTTCAGTAGGATTTTTTTGTGTACTCGTACGAGGGGTTATGGTCTTCTTGTCTTGTCTTGATGCTATGATGCTTATGACAGAGGGCTTGCCAGTTACCTTCGTCCCAGAAGAGTCGCTGGTCGCCACGGTGCGGTATGATGTGGTCAACGTCCGTGGCCTGAGTGTACCTGCCTTCCTTCTGGCACTCCACGCACAGAGGATGCGCCTCAAGGTAACGCTTGCGCGCCTTCTGCCATGCTCTGCCGTAGCCCCGATCACCTGCGCTGCGTATCTCCTCCGGATGCAGGACT
>JAFUZB010000013.1 GCA_017476845.1 Clostridia bacterium | reverse complement strand
ATCTTTGCATCAACGATGTGAACGGCGATGTCGTAACTGCCATTGCCGATATGCGCGTATGCGAACGGATCACTCCGGAATACCTGGAAACGCGCCTGAACGTGCTAAACGAAGCGGATTTTGTCGTCATTGACGCCAATATTCCGCCCGCCTCAGCCGCCTTCCTCGCCCAGTACTGCGAGCGTCCGCTGATCGCCGACACAGTTTCCATCAAGAAGGCGGATCGTCTGCGCCCCTGCCTGTGGCGGCTGCACGCCATCAAGCCCAACCGCCCCGAGGCTGAGCTCCTCAGTGGTGTCCCGATCCACGGGACACAGGGGTTGGATGAAGCAGCGGACGAAATGCTGCGCGAGGGTGTAAAGAACGTCTTCATATCCCTCGGGGCGCTGGGCGTCTATTATGCAGATGCGGCGTCCCGCGGCATTCAGCCCTGTCTTCCCTCGGGGATCATTAACACCAACGGCTGCGGCGATGCTTTCCTGGCGGCCTCTGCCCTCGCGCTCTCGCGCGGTCATACCCTCGCGGAGGCTGCCCTCTTCGGTCAGGCAAGCTCTTCCATATGCAGCGAAGCGGAGAGTGCAGTCTCCCCGCACCTCACCGTCCACGCACTGGAAAAGCGCGCCGGCCTTTCATCTTTCTGATATTCCCCATATATCCCCTATTTATCAACTCATGATGGAGGTACATACCATGCAAGATCTTTCCCGTTATCTCTCCGTATCCCCCGAGGTCCAGGCGGCTTTGGATGCCGGCCAGCCCGTCGTCGCCCTGGAATCCACCATCATCTCCCACGGCATGCCCTATCCCAAGAATGTGGAAACCGCCCTGCACGTGGAGGAGATCATCCGTGAACATGGCGCTGTCCCGGCGACCATCGCCGTCATTCAAGGCAAAATGACCGTCGGCTGCACCAAGGAACAGATCGAATACCTCGGAAAGCGCGGTCTGGATGTGCCCAAGGCCAGCCGCCGCGACCTCCCGGTCCTTCTCGCCCGCGGGATGGACGGTGCTACCACCGTCACCACAACCATGATCGCGGCCGCGCTTGCGGGCGTGCGCGTCTTCGCCACCGGCGGCATCGGCGGTGTGCACCGTGGCGCAGAGACCACCATGGATATCTCCGCCGACCTGGAGGAGCTCGCCCAGACCCCGGTGCTGGTAGTCTGTGCCGGATGCAAGTCCATTCTGGACATCGGCTTGACCCTCGAATATCTGGAGACGAAGGGTGTACCCGTGCTGGGCTACAAGACCAAGGAAATGCCCGCCTTCTACACCACCCACTCCGGTTTCCAGGTGGACTATGAGATGAACGGTCCCGAGGATGTCGCAGAGACCTTCCGCGCCAAGCTCGCCTGTGGGCTCAAGGGCGGCATGCTCCTGGCCAACCCCATCCCGGATCAATACGCGATGGACCTGGACTACATCAACAGCAACATCGAATCGGCGATCAACGAATGTAATAGCCTGGGCATCCGCGGCAAGAATATCACCCCCTTCCTCCTGGACAAGATCCAGAAGCTGACCGGCGGTGCCAGCCTGGAGGCCAATATCCAGCTCGTGTACAACAACGTGGCCGTCGGCGCAGAAGTCGCCAAGGCCCTGTGCAAGGCCTGATATGTTTACCCTGTATTCCTTCTTTCCCGGAGTCACGCACATCCAGGATGAGATGGGTGTATGCTTTACCCTGCTGTGTGGGGAAAAGCAGGCCCTCCTCTTTGACTGCGGCTACGGCACGGAGGATGTGCACGCCTTTGTGCGCACCCTGACTTCCCTGCCGCTTGTCACGCTCCTTAGCCATGGTCATCACGACCATGCGCTGGGGGCCCGCTGGTTTGAAAGGGTCTATCTGCACCCGGAGGACCTTTCGGTCTACAGGACGTATACTGGCCTTGGGCAGCGGAAGACCGTCCTTGAACAGGCCCATGCCAAAGGCCTTGCCCCCAAGGACTTTCTCTCGGGGACCTTTCCCGAGCCCCAGGCCTTTGACGGCGGCACATTGGACCTTGGCGGCCTGCACGCCGAGATCCTCCATGCCCCGGGACACACGCCGGGCTCGCTTGTCTGCCTGATTACCGAAATCGGGCTCCTCCTTCCCGGCGACAACTGGAACCCGGAAACCTGGTGCTTTTTCCCCGAGGCGCCGAGTGTGCACACCCTGGCAGCTTCCCTGCAATCCTTGCTGTCGCATCCTTTTGATCATGTGCTCTGCCCGCATGCCACCGCCCTCTTTACAAGAGATGATTTTGCGGCAGATGTGCGACAGCTTACCCGGGAGGCCTTATTTAACGCAGTGCCCACCGATCACGGAGTGCGCTTTGGCATCCAGACCCGGGCCCTGCCCCTAGTAGGCGGGCACAGACTCGTCTTCGACTACGGAAAAGCCTTCCCTGATATGGAGTAAAACGATGACCAACCGTCTCATTGCTATTCCCTCGCTTCCCTCCCGCACCGTCCATGATAGTTTTCACAACCAGGCCACACTGTGCATCGGGACCGGCAGGCTCTCCCTTGCCCTGCACAGGGAGTATGTGGATGAGCTGCGCGCCGTCCAGGAAAAATGCCACTTCCGTTATATTCGCGGGCATGGCCTTTTCTGCGATGACCTGGGGATCTGCTGCATCACCGAGAAGGACGGTGTCCCTACGCTCCAGTGCAATTTCACCTACCTGGACCGCGTCATGGACACCTTCCTGGAGCTGAAGCTTAAGCCCTTTCTCGAACTTGGCTTCATGCCGGGCGACCTCGCCTCCGGATCGCAGACCATCTTTGCCTGGAAGGCCAACACCACCCCGCCCAAGGACGAGACGCTCTGGGAGGAGCTGGTCTACCGTACCCTTCGCCATCTTTGCGAGCGCTACAGCGAGGCGGAGGTGGCCACCTGGCCCGTGGAGATCTGGAACGAGCCCAACCTGGCCGGCTTCTGGGAAAACGCCGACCTGCCTGCGTATCTTAGGCTCTACAAGATCACAAGCCTTGCGGTCAGACGGGCTGTGAAGGACATTGAGATCGGCGGGCCCGCGGTATGCGGCGGCAACCGCTGCGATGAGTGGATTGATCTCTTTCTCTCCTACTGCGAGGACCAGAACCTGCCGCTGAACTTCATCACCCGCCATCTCTATCTCGCCGAACCGCCCATCCGCCGCGGACGCTACACGTATCATCGGATGTGGCAGGCAGACCGCGCCATGGCGGAGATCCGGGAGACCAAAAAGGTCATGGCAAAGCATACGCGCTTTGCGCATATTCCGCTTTGCATCACAGAGTTCAACACCAGCTACAATCCTCTCTGTCCCCTGCATGACACCGTCCAGAACGCCGCCCGCATGGCCGAGCTTCTCTCGGTCCTCGGGGACGAGTGCTATCTCTACAGCTACTGGACCTTCGGGGATGTGTTTGAAGAGCAGGGCATTCCGCCCACGCCCTTCCACGGCGGCTTTGGCCTGATGGCCTCCGGCTGCATTCCCAAGCCAACGCTGTGGACCTTTGCCTTCTATGCATCCCTTCGCGGAACGCTTGTGCACAGGGACGACAACGCTCTGCTCCTTCGGACCGAAAACGGGTACGAGGGACTTGTCTGGCAGATCTGTCCCGATGCCGATGTGCCCTTTGAGATTGGCTTTACCCTCCCCGCCACGCAGAAGATGGTGCTCATTGAGGAGCGCGTGGATGAAAGCCACGCCAATCCGCTGCGCGTCTGGCGTGATCTGGGCCAGCCCGCCTCCCTGAGTGCACATGAGCTCAGCCTGCTTCGGTGCGCCGCGCTGCCCGGGATCACTACCAGTCTTCCGGAGATCCGGGACGGACAGGTGGAGATCCGTTTGAGCGGCCACGACAATACAGTCCTGCACTTTATGCTCATCCCCTCCCACGACACCTGTGACGAGGGCTACGACGCGGCATGGTATCGCTGACAAGGAGGTCCGACATGCAGTTTTCTCCTCTGTGGCTAAGAAGTTTCTCTGAAACCCTCCCGGAAAGCGTGGAAACGCCCCTGGATGTCGCGCGCGCAGAGCTCGCCCATTTTCCGGAGATCAAGGACACACTGATTCTGGACCCTGCGCTTGGCGAAAGCTTTATGTATGCGGATGGCACCATCCGCGGCGGCGAGACCGGCGTCCTCTACGGGGCTTATCAGCGCATCTTCGCCCATCTCCTGCACGGAGAACTCGTCCCAGGCACCCAGTCCCCGGACTTCTCCCTTCGCATGCTCAATTGCTGGGATAACCTCGACGGCAGCGTCGAGCGCGGCTATGCGGGACGCTCCATCTTCTTTGAGAGCGGCCGCCTGTCCTATGATCCCGCGCGCATCCGTATGCTTGGCCGCCTGATGGCGAGTGTCGGACTCAACGTCATCTGTATCAACAACGTAAACGTCCTCTTTGAGGCCCAGCGCCTGATGGAGGATCTGCTCCCGGAGGTCGCGGCCCTGGCGGCCCTGCTTCGCCCCTTCGGCGTGCGGCTCATGCTCTCGGCGGACTTTGCGCTCCCGCTCAGGCATGGCGTGTCCACCGCCGATCCGCTTGCGCCCGAGGTCCTCGCCTTCTGGCAGACCACCTGCGACCGCATCTGGGAGGCCATCCCGGACTTTGCAGGCTTTGTGGTCAAGGCAGACAGTGAGCACCGACCCGGGCCCTTCACCTACGGAAGAACCCACGCCGACGGGGCCAATATGCTCGCGGATGCCGTGCGCGCACACGGGGGCGTTATCGTGTGGCGCGCCTTTGTCTACAACTGCATGCAGGACTGGCGGGACACCAAGACCGACCGTCCCAAGGCTGCGTTGGATACCTATCTTCCCCTGGACGGGGCCTTCCGCGACAATGTCATCTTGCAGGTCAAGCACGGCCCCTTCGACTTCCAGGTCCGAGAGCCGATCTCACCTACGCTCCTTCGCATGGCGCATACCCGCCTTGCCGTAGAATTCCAGCTCACGCAAGAATATACGGGACATCAGAAGGACATCTATGCGATGCCAGAACTCTTCTTAGAGGTTTTTGATGCCTTGCAGTGCGCACCCGGCAGCATCCCCGCCGTCGCTGCGGTCGCAAACTTCGGACGGGACCATTGCCTGACAGGTCACCCCTTCGCGGCGCTCAATTTCTTCGCCTACGGCGTCTTCGCATGGAAAAAGTGCAATCAACCGGAGGATGTCACCGAAGGCTATCTCCGCCTCGCCTACCCTGAGCTTTCCTTTGAGCAGCGCGACGTGCTTCGGGAGCTGCTGATGCATTCCCGCACGGTCTATGAGCACTATACCGCACCCCTTGGCCTGTGCTGGATGGTCGTTCCCGGACTGCACTACGGCCCCAGTCCCGACGGCTACGAATATCAGGCGTGGGGCACCTACCACAGGGCTGACCGCAATGCCGTAGGCATTGACCGGACAGGGAGCGGCACCGGCTATCTTCTGCAGTATCCGGAGGATATACAGAAACAGTACGCTTCCCCTGAGACCTGTCCCGACAACCTCCTGCTCTTCTTCCACCGCCTTCCCTACACCTTTGTCATGAAGGATGGGCGAACCCTCATTCAGCGCATCTTTGACGATCATTTCCTCGGAGTGAAGGAGACAGAGCATATGGCGTCCGCGCTGGAAAAGATAGGGGACGCGCTCCCGGCCGATGATCGAGATCTGATCCTTTCTCGCATGCAGCTCCAGCTTGCCAACAGCCGGGAATGGTGCGATGTCATCAACACCTTCTTCCACCGCCTCTCGGGCATTGATGATCTCCATGGCAGAACCATCTATGCATGAGAGGACAGCGCGGCAGAACAGTGGGAACAGTGGAAAAACAAAACAGGTCTTGACAGTGGGATGCCTAGACTTTATCATTGCCTTAAGTTCAGAGAAAACCTGTGATGGAGAGAAGTAGCAGCGCCAAGCGCTTCAAAGGGAGTCGCCGAGAGTGGGACGGCGGCAAGTGCAGCGTCTGTGAATGGACTCCTGAGGGAGCTTCCGAAAGAAAGCCAAGTAGGAAGACACGGGATCCGCACCCGTTATCCGGCGGCACATATGTTTGTATGTGACAGAGTGCATCCCCTAGGGATGAAACTGAGTGGCACCACGGAAATTCCGCCTCAGTCAGCCAAAAGCTGACCGAGGCGTTTTTCAATCTATTTTTTCTCTTTGAAGAAAGGACGGTTCCCCATGAAAAAGATCTTTGCAGCACTTCTCGCACTGACCCTTATGCTCTCCATGACCTCCGTCTTCGCCGAAGGCAAGACCTACACCATCGGTGTGTCCCAGTTTGCCGTGCACGGCTCCCTGGACAACTGCTTTGAGGGTTTCAAGCTCGGACTGGCCGAAGAAGGCTTTGTCGAGGGCGAGAATGTCGTCTTTGACTTTGAGAATTCCAATGCCGATACCGGCATCGCCGCCCAGATCGCCGACAAGTTCGTCAATGCGAACGTCGACCTGATCTGCGCCATCGCCACTCCCTCTGCCATGAGCGCCTTCAACGCCGCCCAGGACAGGAACATTCCCGTTATCTACACCGCCGTTTCCGATCCTGTCGCCGCCCAGCTGGCCGGTACCGACGGCACCAACCCCGGTGAAGTTACCGGCACCTCCGATGCTCTGCCCGTAGAAGCACAGCTCCGTCTGATCCGTGCCTTGCAGCCGGAAGCCACCAAGATCGGTATTCTGCACACCACCTCCGAGACCAACTCCGACTCCAGCCTGGAGACCTATCGTCAGCTGGCTCCCAACTACGGCTTCGAAATCATCGACAAGGGCATCTCCACCGGCGCGGACATCCCGCTGGCTCTGGAAGCTCTCCTGCCCCTGGTAGACTGCACCACCAACCTCACCGACAACACCGTCGTGCAGTCCCTGCCCGTAGTCCTTGAGCTCTCCGCCGTGGCCGGCAAGCCCGTATACGGCTCTGAGATTGAGCAGGTCAAGCTCGGCTGCATTGCCTCCGAGGGCATCGAGTATGTTGAGCTCGGCCGTCAGACCGGTCACATCGCTGCCCGCGTGCTGCGCGGTGAAAGTGCTGCCACCATCCCCTTCGAACTCATCGAGAACAGCCTCCTGTACATCAACGAGGAAGCGCTCGCCCAGTTCGGTATCACCGTACCCGAGGAGCTTCTCGCCCGCGCCATCACCGTGACCGCCGACTGATTTTCTCCCGCATCCCTCACCCTGCCGGTACCCTGTGCCGGCAGGGTATCTGCCTTTACTTATGACCATGAAAGCAGGTTCCTAGCATGCTGTTAAGTATTCTCGAGCAGGGGCTGATCTATGGCATTCTTGCCCTGGGTCTGCTCATCACCTATCGGATTCTGGATTTCCCGGACCTCACAGTCGACAGTTCCTTCCCGCTGGGCGCCGCCGTCTCCGCCGTATTGACAGTTCGCGGTATGGCTCCGGTATGGACATTGTTTTTTGCCGTTCTCGCTGGATGCCTTGCCGGTCTGATCACGGGCCTGATTCACGTCAAGTGCCACGTGCGCGACCTGCTCAGCGGTATCATCACGATGACGGGACTGTACTCCATCAACCTGAACATTGCCGGAAAAGCCAATGTTCCGCTCTTTGGCGGTGACACTCTGTTCAAGAACCCCTTTACCCGCGCCTTTCCTGCCTTCCTGGCCCCCTATGCAACGCTGCTCATCATCCTGGTGATCACCCTGATCGCCAAGCTGCTTTTAGACTGGTTCCTTTCCACCAAGGCAGGCTTTCTTCTTCGGGCGGCAGGCGACAACCCAAGCGTTGTGACCACCCTTGCACAGGACCAGGGACGGGTAAAGATTCTGGGCCTGATGATCGCCAATGCCCTCGTCGCGCTCTCCGGTGCGGTCATGTGCCAGCAGCAGCGCTACTTCGATATCTCCATGGGCACAGGCGCCATGGTCATCGGTCTTGCCTCGGTAATTATCGGCACCAACATCTTCCGTTCGCTGCGCTTCATGCGCTCCACCACCATGGCACTCATCGGCTCCGTGCTCTACAAGGCCAGCGTCGCCATCGCCCTGCAATTGGGTCTGGACGCCTCCTTCATGAAGCTGATCACCGCTGTTCTCTTCCTCATCATCCTGGTCATCTCTCAGTTCCGTCCAAAGAAGGTGCGTCTGCATGTTTGAAGTGCGTCATATCGATAAGACCTACTCTCCTGGCACGGTGCAGGAAACCTGCCTGTTCCGCGACTTTTCCCTCGCCATTGAGCCGCACAGCTTTGTGGCAGTGGTCGGAAGCAACGGATCGGGAAAGACAAGTCTGCTCAATATCCTCTGCGGCTCCATCGATGTCGATCAGGGCACCATTCTCATGAACGGTGAGGATATCACCCGGATGAAGGATTACAAGCGCTACAGGAAGATCGGAAGAGTGTACCAGAATCCCGCCCTGGGAACCTGCCCTACCATGACCATTTTGGAGAACCTCTCCATGGCAGACAATAAGGGAAAACGCTTTAACTTAACCGGCGGCGTCAACAAAAAGCGCATTGAGGCCTACAAGGAGATGCTCCTTCCCCTGGGGCTGGGCCTTGAGGACAAGCTCTCCGTCCCGGTGGGCATGCTTTCCGGCGGACAGCGCCAGACCCTGGCCCTCCTCATGGCCACCATGACGCCCCTGGACTTCCTGATTCTAGATGAGCACACCGCAGCTCTGGACCCCAAGACGGCAGAGCTCGTCATGGCCCTGACCGACCGGATCGTGCGCGAAAAGCAGCTCACCACCCTCATGGTGACACACAACCTGCGCCACGCTGTGGAGTACGGCGACAGGGTACTGATGATGCATCAGGGAAATATCGTGCTGGACAAGGGCGGCGAGGAGAAAAAGAACCTCAAGGTGGAAGACCTGCTTGGCCTTTTCAACACCATATCGATCGAATGCGGTAACTGAGACGAGCGGGACAAACTGTCCCGCTCTTTCTTGTGCTTTTGCCCTTCCTGTGTTATCCTTCCCCGTGGCAAACACCGCCTGGCGGTGGGTTAATACACATAAGGGAGGAAACTCATGCTTTCATCGGATATCCGCTATATTGGTGTGGATGATATTGATATCGACCTTTTCGAAGGCCAGTACATGGTTCCCGCAGGCATGTCCTATAACAGTTACGTCATTCTCGACGAGAAGGTGGCCGTGACCGACACCGTAGATCTTCGCAAGGTGGACGGGTTCCTGGCCAATCTGGCTGCAGCACTGGACGGAAGAAAACCCGATTACCTGATCGTGCACCATGTCGAACCGGATCACGCAAGCTCCCTGCAGCGCTTCCTGGATGTCTATCCGGATGTCACCGTTGTCGGTAACGTAAAGACCTTCCAGCTGCTCGAAAACTACTTTGCTCTTGGTTCCACTGCACGCCTTGTGGTCAAGGAGGGCGATACCCTGCCCCTGGGCAAGCATACCCTGCAGTTTGTCACCGCACCCATGGTACACTGGCCCGAGGTCATGATGTCCTATGAGAGCACAGAGAAGGTGCTTTTCTCCGCGGATGCCTTCGGCAAGTTCGGTGCCCGCGCCGCCGAGGAACCCTGGGATGACGAAGCACGCAGATATTACCTGAACATCGTCGGAAAGTATGGTCCCCAGGTGCAGGCCGTTCTCAAGAAGGCTGCAGGCCTGGACATTCAGACCATCTGCCCGCTGCACGGTCCCGAGCTGGACGAGACCATCCCGCACGTCCTGGACCTCTATCAGAAATGGTCAACCTACACCCCTGAGATTGAGGATGGCGTGTTTATTGCCTACGCCAGCTTGCATGGCAATACCGCACTTGCCGCCGAGCGTCTGGCCGAGATCATTGATGGGAAGATTTCCGGAGATGTCCTCCTTGCCGACCTCGCCCGCGATGACAGCGCCGAAGCCCTCTCGTGCGCTTTCCAGTATAAGCGCGTCGTGTTGGCCGCTTCCACCTACAATGCCGGCCTCATGCCCTTCATGGACGACTTCCTGCATCATCTGAAGGCGAAGAACTGGCAGAATCACGTCGTCGGCCTTATTGAGAACGGTTCCTGGGCTCCCATGGCGGCCAAGACAATGAAAGCCGAGCTCGAAGGCGTCAAGAACATCACTGTTGTCGAACCGGTTGTTTCCATCCGCGGTGCAGTCAAGGAAGCTGACCTTGCGTCCCTGAATGCACTTGCTGATGCGATCCTTGCATAACATGCACATGCTGCTGCGGCCAAAAGCCGCAGCTTTTGAATTCGCTCTCCTGTGAGCATGAGCAATAACAGAAACGCTATCTAACCGGAAACAGCAATGAGAGTTTATCTCATTGCTGTTTTCCGATTCAGGTTGATCCATAACACTAGAAAAGCGCTTCATCAGAGCAGATTGATATTCGATATATCGTTCTTATGCCATCCCTGACCAACGGCCCAATCCAACAAATCGCCCCGGGTCATCCCATTTTCATCCAATTCCTCATCGTCAACATCATCAACCCACAGTTCTTCATCATCTTCCTCAAGGTCTTCTTCATCCAGATTGTTCCATTCCTCATCTTCTTCGTCTGGATCTTCACCAATCTGCACTTGCTCAATCACATCATCCGGATCCAGATTGACATGTTTAAGGAACCTAACAAAGCCAATCACATTCCCACTATCTTCAAAAAGCATATCCCCATCTCGTGCCAACAACACCGGATGGCGCTCCAGCTGCGCCTTCTTTATGCTCTTTTCGAGCTCTGCTTTCGTGATCACTCCGTCCTCAACTAAATCTGAACATCCGTGACTGCCGGTAATCGCAAAATGCCAGTTGTCACCAAAGTCGTAAATATACATCAGCATATCTGCAAACGGTTTTGGAGCGATCTGTTTTCCCTTTTGCAGCGCCTCCTGAATTTGCTCTTTCGTCACAATTTGCGGATGCTTTAAGCCGACTACGGTATGCTTTTTCTTTCCTTTATCGTCATACGGCAGATAATCAGATGCCATAGCGAGCACATCGCCTATCTTTAGGCGTTCAATCAATCTTGTCGGATGCTCATTGATTCCCCGAAGACCTTGCATGATATTCAGTTCACCTAGCTTCATCCGCTGAATGCTCATCGCATCAGGGTCATCTGCGCTGCACCGTATCAATTTACGGTCATACAAGCTCTTCGTTCTATTCCATTTTACACATTCACCTTCACCCTCGATCCTATCAATCACCACTGCTGGAACCACCATCGTATGATAGTATTCCCAGTATTCCTCATCCTCTTCTTCATCTTTCGTCGCATCTACATGAAGTTCTGTCAGGAGGCAATACATATCCTCGGGGGAAACATCGGTGATCAGGTCATGCTCTTTCCCATCTTCCAACGCATAAAATTTGTGCAGCCAGTCACCATGATACATATACGGGGCGGTGTAGATTCTTCTCATCCACTTTCTATAACTTCCTCCTTCGTATACATAACCAAGATTATCCTCACTCTCATCCTGCGAAAAGATAACGCCGCGGAGATTCAGCAGGTGCTCCATTTTATTGTCCGTTACGCCTCGCATATCCTCTGCATAGATTTCATATCTATGCATATGTTCATCCTGAAAACCGAGCGCTCTTTGCAACGCATAATGGAGAGAAAGAAGCGGTATATTCTTCGGAACGATTAGATCCCTGGTAATCGTCCTTCCACGCTTAACTCCACCATACTGCTGGAGCGCCTGTTCTTGTTCTTCAGTGTCGACCCACAATAGCCCGACATGCAGCCTGACCAACCCTGCTGGCAGGATATACTCCCCTTTCTTCGTGCTAACATCTTTCATTCTTGCTTCCTCCTTCATCGTGTTTTTCTTGTTTTCAATCGCCTTTTCATTTGCATTCTCTGTCCGGTCCGTAGCTTTGGCATTTGCTCGTTTTACCTGCGCTTTCTCATATGCCCGGTAAGCTCGGACTGCCTGCGTATGTTCGTTCGGCTCCGCTGTTCCATGAAACACCGTCGTGTACGGAAGACTCGCTGACACAGTTGCCTGAGAAACATTCATGCGCCGCGCAATCTCTTTCACTGCCATTCCTTCTTCTCGGAGATGCTGAATTTCCCTAGTTTGTGGGGTGCTATACACTCCCGTAGTTACAAGGATTTTCTGTACCTTCGTCCGTGTAAGATTGAAATGCAGTGCAGTTTTGCGAATGGAGCCCCCCGGCACGCTTTCCTCGTCCATCGTTGTTTTGAAATAGCTAACCACCTCGTTCATAAATTCTCGATCTTTTCCCGATACTCCCAAGTTTTCTCCCTCCCTTTGCTCTTCGGTTCGTTAGTAGTATAGAGTAAATTCAAGATGAATAGCAAGGCTTTGCTTTATGTTTTCACAATTCAGCATGCTGCGTTTACTAACGACAGCACATTATCTGAGTTAACTTCCATTTTGGGTGATTCACAATTCAGCATGTCAATACTAACACGAGGTTATGACGGTCCGGTTCATACCCGGAGTATCACTGGTTCGAATTCAATCAAATCCACGTTTTCGAGACTTTGAAATCTAAGGACTGTGAAGACTTTTCTCTTGCCTATGTCGGGCCTCTGAATATTACGTATGTGAATCAAGCCTTGAATTCTGCTAAACACTACACGCCGCAACCCTTTATAGAATAAGGCTTCGAACCGTCTGAATTCTGCTAAAACTCAATATGCATAGACGCCGTTTTTTTGATGTATTCGGTAAATTCGGCGTTTATTATTCTTCCGGCTTCAAGATGTTGTGAGCACATCACATGCGTGTATCGTCCGATCAATGTCATATGCAGCAGAATTCGGGCGGCACCCCCTTCCATACTTCTTCCGTAATCTTTTCATATATCGTGGTTACTACTTTGCTAAACAAAGTATCCTGTTGTCTTCAGTATGCTCTTCCTTCGAAGTTGCTTTTGTACAATAAAACGCTATAATTAGAACGATTTTCGCCTGATTGGAGGGGGGGGCAATTGGCCACTTCATCGTATAAATGCCCGGACTGCGGCGCAAATTGTAGTGCAAATGACGAGGGTGTCTGCACTTGTGAGCACTGTGGCGCATCTTTTACTGCTCCAGAAACTCAACGTGTCGTCAATGTGGTGAAAAATTACCACAGAATGAAAGCTCAAGACGTTGAAATGTATAGAGCCGAAACAGCGCGAAAAGAGGCGCTGGCTGAAAAAAGAACGGGAATTATCTATACACTGTTAGCAGTGGCCTTTGTAATCGGTGCGTTTATCGCTCTCGGCGTAATGGAAGCACAAGAGATTAACCTTAAAGTTCCAGAATCAGACTTTCGCAATCAAGACTATCAAATCGTGGAATCGCAATTACGTGACGCTGGCTTTAAAACTGTGGTTACGGACCCTATCGTAGATGCTTCTTCCACCATCTTTGGGTCGAATTATCACAAAGTCGAACATGTCTACATTAACGGCGTAACCAACTTCAAGAAGAAAGACACATTCCACAAAAACGATACGGTCAGAATCACCTATCACGCTGACGGGCATGAAGGAAAATACAAGCTTCCTTTTGGTGTAGGGGAACTGAGGAATAAACCTTACCAAGACGTCATCACCAAACTTGAAAACGCCGGGTTAACGAATGTGACCGTCACGCCCATCTATGACGCGACTAATAAGCGCTTTGGCGGAAACGTCGGTAAGGTTATTGACGTATGGATTGATGGAAATAACAGCTTTAAGAAGGGCGAGTATATCGAGTACGATCCTGAGGTTTTATTAACCTATCACGAAGAACCAATCTCCGATCGAGATTAACCTTTGCTCCCTAGCTTCGCACGACGACTAGCGTTCAACGATTGACGCAATGCCGCCGCTTCTTCTCTACTTCTCTTCGGACCGCCGCCGTCTTGTTCGGCATCCTCAGCACACAACCTAATCAAAGTGAGCAAACGATTAAGCAGCCATTTCTGACACTCTAAAGGAATTCCAAATGACACCATTTGAGAATAGATCACTTCGGAGGTCAGTGTGCGCTTCTTCCGTTTGCCTTTTTTCTTTCTTGGACGATCTGATAGCTTTGTTGCAGATACCGGATCTTGAATATACTTGTTCACCTTTTGCATTTCTGACGCCGGTATCACCAAATACACATGCCTATCTTCTGGCGATCTTTACCTGCTTTCCGCTAAAAGCCACTCCGTACTTCAGGATACTTCTCACTCCGTGCGCTTTCATGGTGGTATCATATTTACACATCTCAATCTGCGTCAGGGCGGTTTGAGCCAGAGCGTTCAGTTCATCTTCGGTTACATCCTTCGCCGCTTTCAGCTCGATGAGGATTCCCGGCAATCCACTGTCTTTCGGCTCCAGTTGCAAATCATACCAGCGCTCATCGGATTCTCGATTGGAAGTGACATAGTAGCGATTATCCATGATAGCGGTCAGACCGAGCATCAGGCCTTGGTAAAACAGTTCGCCCGCAGCATCCTGATAACTGGCCGACTGGAGCAACAATGTCTCCAGTCGCTCTTGCAGATTGGCCGCATCGCCGGTGTAAAGCGCTTCCTGGATGGAAATGGCGGTGGATTGCGGGATAAGTCCAGTCAGCTTATCCATGATCTCTTTCTTGAAGACATACGCAATCTCTTTGTTGGGCAGCGCGACCTCGCAGAGATAGCCATCTCCCAGGGAAGGCTCGGAACGAACCAGCGTCAGATAACCGGTGACCAGAAGAAAACTGTAGACAGACGATGTGTCATTCTTGATTTGCGGATAAATTACCCCGGTGTCGATATAGGTTAAGACCGTCTTGCCCTGCAGCAAGGCATTGAGCTTTTCGTAAAGCTCTTCAGTCGCGCTCGCAAGAATCTCGCCCACAACATCGTTGGCGCTGGTGGAGACCCAATAGGCTTGCAGCTTGCACTTGCGCTGGAAATAATTGACGATGGACCAGGGGTTGAAAATATGGCTTTCACCGAAGCGGTAGCCATCGTACCACTCGCAGAGCTCATCGTATTTTTCACTCGCGCCATAGTACGCTGCGATCTGTTTGACCTCATCATGGGTGAAGCCAAAATACTCGCTGAAGCCCTCGTCCAGAACAGAATATACAGCCAGATTGTTTACTTCGCTGAAAATACTCTCTTTGGCTACACACAGAACGCCGGTCACGTAGCCATGCGAAAGATGCTTGTTATCTTTGAATCCCCCAGAAAAAAGATTCCTCATGAACGCGACGACCTCATCATAGAAGCCGCGCGTGTGTCCCTGCTGAATAGGAACATCATATTCGTCAATGATGATCATCGGAGCAACGCCATGATGGGCATCCAGCATTTGCGAGAGCATCAGGAGGGCATTCATCAGT